>CAMCTE010000017.1 GCA_945878385.1 Azohydromonas lata NBRC 102462
CTGGGGATCCTGTTCCTTGGGGGCGTCAACGGCCGCATGTTCTTCCTGAGCGTGGCCATCCTCCTGGGCGCCTTTGTGCTGATGATCGTCTTCAGCGAGTTCCGCCGGCAGCGCATCTTCGCCTACCTGGACCCTTGGAACCCGGCCTACGCACAGGGCAAAGCCTACCAACTCACCCACTCCCTGATCGCTTTCGGGCGGGGCGAAGTGTTCGGTCAGGGTTTGGGCAACAGCGTCGAAAAGCTGTATTACCTGCCCGAGGCCCACACCGACTTCCTCATGGCCGTTCTGGGTGAGGAGTTGGGCTTCATCGGCGTGCTGTGCGTGATCGTGGCTTTCTTTTGGTTGACCCGCCGCATCTTCAATATCGGCCGTCAAGCCATCGCCATGGACCGCGTGTTCGCCGGCCTGATGACGCAGGGTATCGGCATCTGGGTCGGTGTGCAGGCCTTCATCAACATTGGCGTGAATCTGGGCGTGCTGCCCACCAAGGGGTTGACGCTGCCATTGATGAGCTATGGCGGCTCCGCCCTGCTGTTGAACCTTTCGGCCATCGCCATCGTGTTGCGGGTGGACATCGAGAGCAGGCAGTTGATGCGCGGGGGGAGAGTGTGATGCCTCATCTCGTCATCATGGCAGCAGGCACCGGCGGACATGTGACCCCGGGCTTGGCTGTGGCCGGTGAAATGCAGCGGCGCGGGTGGACGGTGTCCTGGATGGGCACCACCACCGGGTTGGAAAACCGGCTCGTGCCGCCTAGCGGCATTCCGATGGACTGCCTGACCTTCTCCGGCTTGCGTGGCAAGGGTCTTTGGCACGCCGCCACCGGCGGGCTTCGAATGCTCAAGGCGTTTTGGGATTCGGCTCGTATCCTGCGCCGGCGCGGGGCTGATGCGGTCTTGGGCATGGGCGGCTACATCTGCTTTCCCGGTGGTCTGATGTCCAGCCTCTTGAGCAAGCCGCTGATGTTGGTCAATGCCGATGCGGCGCTTTTGCTGAGCAACAAGGCCTTGTTGCCTGTGGCCGATCGCGTGGCGTTCGGTTTCGAAGGTGGTTCGCAAGGCGTGCGGCAGGCCGTGGTCACCGGCAACCCAGTGCGCGCGGACATTGCCGCCATCGCTGACCCGGCGGTCCGACTCCAGCATCGCCAGGGCCGCCTGCGGTTGCTGGTCGTGGGGGGCAGCCTGGGCGCGCGCGTGCTCAACGAAGTGGTTCCCCAAGCCTTGGCCTTGATGCCGCCTGAACAGCGTCCACTGGTGCTGCACCAAACCGGGCTAGCGCAGGCGCAGGCGGTACAGGAGCGCTACGCAACCCTGAACCTGATGGGTTCGGATCCGGTGGGCTCTGAAGTGCAGGTTCGCCCGTTCATCGACGACATGGCGCATCAGTTGGCCGAGTGCGATGTGGTGCTGTGCCGAGCCGGCGCCATCACCGTGAGCGAGCTGTGCGCGGCTGGCGTTCCCAGCATCCTGGTGCCGTTGGTGGTGAGCACCACCGCGCATCAGCGGCACAACGCGGCTTACATGGCCCGGCAGGGAGCAGCCATTCACTTGGAGCAAAGCGAGCTTGAGCCCCACCAGTTGGCGCAACTGATCTCGGGTCTGGGCCGTGACCGTTTGCAGATGATGGCCTTGCGCGCACGGGCGTGTGCCAAGCCTCAGGCCACGCAGCACGTGGCCGATGAGATTGAACGATTGGTGAAGAGCGCATGAAACACGCCGTCAAGAACATCCACTTCGTGGGCATCGGCGGCTCGGGCATGAGCGGCATTGCCGAGATCCTGCACAACCTGGGCTACGCGGTTTCCGGCTCGGATCAAAGTACAGGCCCCGTCACGCAGCGTCTGGCGGGGTTGGGTATCCGTGTGATGACGGGCCACAGCGCCGCCCACATCGAGGGGGCACAGGCTGTGGTGGTGTCCACTGCCGTCAAGCACGACAACCCGGAAGTGATGGCCGCGCGTTCGCGGCGCATCCCGGTGGTGGCGCGTGCGGCCATGCTGGCCGAGCTCATGCGGCTGCGCCAAGGCATTGCCATTGCCGGCACCCACGGAAAGACGACCACCACCTCGCTGGTGACTTCCGTGCTGGCCGCGGCCGGCCTGGACCCCACCTTCGTGATCGGCGGCCGGCTCAACAGCGCAGGCGCCAACTCGGCTCTCGGCCGGGGCGACTACATCGTGGTGGAGGCCGACGAAAGTGACGCCTCCTTCCTGAATCTGAGCCCGGTGCTCAGCGTGGTCACCAACATCGATGCCGACCACATGGAAACCTATGGCCACGACTACGCGCGCCTGAAGAGCGCCTTCGTGGACTTTCTGCACCGCATGCCTTTCTATGGCGCGGCCATCCTGTGTACCGACGACTCCGGTGCGCGTTCCATCCTGCCCTTGGTCAGCCGCCCGGTGGTGACCTACGGCCTGGGCGAAGACACGCAGGTCCGGGCAGTGAATGTGCAGGCTTTGCCCGGCGGCCAGATGCGCTTTACTTGCCAGCGCCGCAACGGGGTGCACCTGCCGGACATGGACATCACGCTGAACCTGCCCGGAGTGCACAACGTGCGCAATGCCCTGGCTGCGGTGGCGGTGGCCACGGAACTGGAATTGCCCGATGAGCCCATCGTCAAGGCGCTGGCCTCCTTTGGGGGCGTGGGCCGTCGTTTTCAACGCTATGGCGAACTGCCTGTGCCCACGGCGCAAGGCGCTGGTCAATTCACGCTGATCGACGACTACGGCCACCACCCGGTGGAGATGGCCGCGGTGATCGATGCAGCGCGTGGCGCATTCCCGGGCCGCCGGTTGGTACTGGCCTTCCAGCCCCACCGCTACACCCGAACCCGCGACTGTTTCGAGGACTTCGTGAAGGTGATGGGCACGGCCGATGCCGTGCTGTTGACCGAGGTGTATGCCGCAGGTGAAGCACCGATCGTGGCAGCCGATGGCCGCTCGATGGCCCGTGCGCTGCGGGTGGCCGGGCGTGTGGATCCGCTGTTCGTGGACGATGTGGGACGCCTTGAAGCAGAGATTGCCGCCAATGTCCGGGAAGGTGATGTCGTCATCACCATGGGCGCCGGCTCCATTGGCGGCGTGCCGGGGCGCCTGGTGCAGCTTGTGCAGGGGGCTCAACCATGAGCCAGGCGATGCCGCATCCTGAATCGCTGGGCCGGGTGGCCGTGCTGATGGGTGGTGCTTCCGCAGAGCGAGAGGTGTCCCTGATGTCCGGTGCCGGTGTGCTGCAGGCCTTGCGCGAACAAGGTGTGGACGCCCATGCCTTCGATCCGGCGCAGCGTGACCTGTCCGAACTTCGGCGCGAGGGTGTGAGCCGGGTGTTCATCGCCCTGCACGGCCGCGGCGGTGAAGATGGATGCGTGCAGGGGGCGTTGGAGCTGTTGGGCTTGCCCTACACCGGTTCAGGCGTCATGGCTTCAGCCGTGTGCATGGACAAGGTGATGACCAAGCGGGTGTGGTCCTCCGAGGGGCTGCCGACCCCGCGTTGGGTGTGTTTGCAGGCCGGCGA
Source organism: Azohydromonas lata NBRC 102462 (assembly GCA_945878385.1). Lineage (GTDB taxonomy): Bacteria > Pseudomonadota > Gammaproteobacteria > Burkholderiales > Burkholderiaceae_C > RFTU01. The sequence continues at coordinate 3,516 of CAMCTE010000017.1, forward strand.
GCAGGGCCATGATCAACTCCGAGCCGTGCCCGATGCCCTGGGTCTGCCCCTGATCGTCAAGCCGCCTCGCGAGGGTTCCTCCATCGGCGTGACTAAGGTGCAGGGCTACTCGCAGATGGACGAGGCCGTTCGTTTGGCCGCAGGCTTCGACCCCGATGTCCTTTGCGAGGAATTCATCGAAGGCGAAGAGGTGACCTGCGCAGTGCTCGGTGAGGGCCAAGGCGCCACGGCACTGCCGGTCGTGAAGATCGTGCCGCCCGAGGCGGGCTACGACTACCAGAACAAGTACTTCACCGACGAAGTGAAGTACCAGGTGCCCAGCGGCCTGCCCGAAGCGGAAGAGCGCGAGATTCAACGCATCACGCTGCAGGCTTTCCGCACATTGGGCTGTCGCGGTTGGGGCCGCGCCGACCTGATGATCCGCGGCAGTGACCGCAAGCCCTTTCTGCTGGAGATGAACACCTCGCCGGGCATGACCAGCCACTCGCTGGTGCCCATGTCCGCGCGGGCAGCCGGCATCGGCTACGGCGAGTTGTGCGTGCGGCTGCTGGCGTTTGCCAAGCGGGACCCAGCAGGGCATCGCGCCGAAGGGAAGGGCGCCTGATGGCCACGGCACAGATCGGCTCGATGGGCGGCTGGAGCGCCATGCTCGGTGGCAGCGCATTGCTGCGCGGCGATGCCGGGTCCGAGCCGCTGGACTTGCGCTTGATGAATCTGGCCACGCGGTGGACCCTGGTACTGGCCGCCCTGACCCTGCTGGCCGTGACCGTGACCTGGTTGCTGCGGCAAGGCGGCTTTGCCATACAGCGCATTCGACTGGAGGCCGAGCTCACCCGCACCAGTGTGGCCACCATCCGCGCCAACGCCCTGCCGCGCCTGGAGGGCAATTTCTTCACCGTCGATCTGCAGGCCGCACGCCGGGCCTTCGAGGCAGTGCCCTGGGTGCGCCGCGCCGAAGTGCAGCGGCATTGGCCCGGGCAACTGCGGGTGCGTTTGCAGGAGCACAAGGCGGTGGCCCTGTGGGAATCGGTCGACAGCCGTGATGGTCGGGACGACAGGCTGGTGGGCCAGGACGGCACTGTGTTCCAGGCCAACCCTGGCGATGTCGAGGACGACAACCTGCCGGTGTTTCGCGGGCCCGAGGGGAGCTCGGCCCAAATGTGGTCCTTGTACCGCTCGCTGGCCGAAACCTTGGCGCCCGTGGGTCGCCTGGCCGGTGGTGGCGAGCAGGCCACCATTCGCGCCCTTCAACTCAGCAGCAAGGGTTCCTGGTCGGTGGACCTGGACACCGGTACTCGCATGGAACTTGGGCGCGGTTCTTCGGCCGAAGTGCTGTCCCGCACCGAATCCTTCGTGCGCACCCTGCCTCAGGCGGTGGCGCCCTTCCGCAGGCCTGTGCTGTACGCCGATCTTCGCCATGCCGAGGGCTATGCCCTGCGGCTGGCCGGGATCTCCACCAGCGTGACCGTGCCCAACAAGGCAGCAGCGCCCGCACCGCGGCCTGCCAAGCCCAAACCCTAGACCACAGGACAGAAGATGGCCAAGGAATTCAAGGACCTCATCGTCGGACTGGACATCGGCACGGCCAAGGTGATGGCTGTGGTGGCCGAGTTCATGCCCAGCGGTGAACTGCGCCTGGCCGGGCTGGGCATTGCGCCCAGCTACGGCCTCAAGCGCGGCGTGGTGGTCAACATCGACGCCACGGTGCAGAGCATCCAACTGGCCTTGAAGGAGGCTGAGATGATGGCCGACTGCAAGATCACGCGCGTCTACACCGGCATCACCGGCAGCCACATCCGGGGGCAGAACTCCACCGGCATGGTGATCGTGCGCGACAAGGAAGTCACCCCCGTGGACGCCGCCCGCGTGGTGGAAACCGCCAAAGCCATCAACATCCCCAACGACCAGCGCCTGCTGTTGGTGGAACCCCAGGAATTCATCATCGACGGGCATGAGGTGAAGGAGCCCATCGGCATGAGCGGTGGGCGCCTGGAGGTCAAGGTGCACCTCGTGACGGGCGCGCAGAGCGCCGCTGAGAACATCGTCAAGTGCGTACGCCGCTGCGGCCTGGAAGTGGAGCAACTGGTGCTCAACCCCAGCGCCAGCAGCCATGCGGTGCTCACGCCGGACGAGAAGGCCCTGGGCGTGGCCCTGGTGGATATCGGTGCGGGCACCACCGATGTGTCCATCTTCACCGAAGGTTCGGTGCGCCACACCGCAGTCATTCCGATCGCAGGCGACCTGATCACCAGCGACATCGCCATGGCCTTGCGCACGCCCACCAAGGACGCTGAGGAAATCAAGGTCGAGTTCGGTGTGGCCAAGCAGCTATTGGCCGACCCGAGCGAACAGGTGGAAGTGCCGGGCCTGGGTGACCGCATGCCGCGCATGCTCAGCCGGCAGGCCTTGGGCGCGGTCATCGAGCCGCGCGTCGAAGAAATCTATTCCTTGGTGCACCAGGTGATCCGCGACAGCGGATACGAGGAACTCCTGGGCAGTGGGATCGTGATCACCGGGGGTTCGGCCGTGATGCCGGGCATGGTGGAGCTGGGCGAGGACATCTTCCTCAAGCCCGTGCGCAAGGGCGTACCGACCTATGACGGTGCGCTGTTCGACATGGTGGCCAACCCTCGGTCGGCCACGGTGATGGGATTGCTCGAAGAAGCAAGGCTGGCCCGGGCGAGGGGTCAGCGGGCGGCCCAACAGGCCGGTTCGATGAAGGGTTGGCTCTCAAGGGCCAAAGACTGGTTCATCGGCAATTTCTAAAACGAAGTCATTTTTTTCAACCACTGGCAACTGCGAACGAAGGAGGTTCCTTATGGCCATCGAGATGATCGAAGAGTTTGATCAAGGCACCAAGATCAAGGTGATCGGCGTGGGCGGGGGCGGCAGCAATGCCGTTGAGCACATGATGAAGCAGGGCATGAGCGGCGTGGAGTTCGTTTGCGCGAACACCGACGCACAGGCGCTCAACCGATCGGCTGCCCAACACCTGATCCAGCTGGGCAAGAACGGTCTGGGGGCGGGCGGCAAGCCCGAAGTGGGCAAGTCTGCCGCTGAAGAGGCGGTGGAGGACATCCGCTCGGCACTGGAAGGCACGCACATGGTCTTCATCACCGCCGGCATGGGTGGCGGTACGGGCACCGGTGCCGCACCGGTGGTGGCTCGCGTGGCCAAGGAAATGGGCATCCTCACGGTGGGCGTGGTGACCAAGCCCTTCGAGTTCGAGGGCAACCGCCGTTCCAAGCAGGCCGACACCGGCGCGGCTGAGCTGGAAGCCAATGTGGACAGCCTGATCGTGGTGCTCAACGAGAAGCTGCTGGAGGTGCTGGGTGACGATGTGACCCAGGATGAAGCCTTCGCCAAGGCCAACGATGTGCTGCGCAACGCCGTGGGCGGCATCAGCGACATCATCCACATGGACGCCCTGGTCAACGTCGACTTCGAAGATGTGAAGACCGTGATGAGCGAACCCGGCAAGGCAATGATGGGCACGGCCATGGCCAGCGGCCCGGACCGCGCCACCAAGGCCGCCGAGGCCGCCGTGGCCTGCCCGCTGCTCGAAGGCATTGACCTGTCCGGCGCGCGCGGCGTGCTGGTGCTGCTGGTGGCCAGCCGTGCCACCTTCAAGCTGGCCGAAAGCAAGCACGCGATGAACACCATCAAGCGCTATGCGGCCGATGATGCGCATGTCATCTACGGCGCGGCCTACGACGAAAGCCTGGGCGACCAGATGCGCGTGACCGTGATTGCCACCGGTCTGAACCCCGGCAAGCGCCAACAGGCGCCGCTGACGGTGGTGCAGGCTCCGGTGTTGCGCACTGGCACCGACAACATGCCGGTGGCGCCGATGCAGGGGCAGGCGGGCCAAACCAGCGATGGACAGTCACAGGCCCCGGCGCCCAACTACGACGGCCTGGGTGTGCCCAGCGTGTGGCGCCGGCGCGAGGCTTCGGCGCGTGTGGAAGCCCTGGCCAACAACGGCATGGACGAGATCGAGATTCCGGCCTTCCTGCGCCGCCAGGCCGACTGATGAAGGGCCTTGCGACAGTCGCGTAAGGGCCTGCTGATGCTGGGCAGCACGGTCTTCGCCGACCGTCAGGCCCAGTGCCCGCCAGGGTGGTGGTTCCTCCTTCCCACTGCCCTGGCGGAGCTGTCCTCCCGCTCGATGGGCGTTGAGTGACAGGCGTTCGGGTTTACCCGTGATGAATCGTCAGAAATCGCCGACAATCAAACCATGATCCGGCAGCGAACCCTCAAGTCCGTGACCCGTGCCGTGGGCGTGGGGGTCCACAGCGGGCAGCGCGTGGAACTCACCTTGCGCCCGGCCGCGCCCGATACCGGCATCGTCTTTCGCCGCACGGACCTGCCGCAACCGGTGGACATTCCAGTCACACCCGAATCGGTGACCGACACCCGCATGGCCACCACCATCAGCCCGGTCGACAACCCCGGTGGGCCCAAGGTGCAAACCATCGAGCATCTGCTGAGTGCCTGCGCGGGCCTGGGCCTGGACAACCTCTACATCGACATCACCGCTGAGGAAGTGCCCATCCTGGATGGCAGTGCCGCCAGCTTCGTCTTCCTGCTGCAAAGTGCGGGCATCGAGATGCAGAACGCGCCCAAGCGCTTCCTGAGGGTGAAGAAAGCAGTTGAACTGCGTGAAGGCGACGGACCCTCGCTCAAGTGGGCCCGACTGGAGCCGCACCACGGCTACCGCCTGAGTTTCGAGATTGACTTCAACCATCCTGCCCTGGACGCCACCGGTCAGCAGATGACCTTTGACTTCGCCACTGGGCAATACCGGCGCGACATCGCGCGCGCCCGCACCTTCGGCTTCACCAAGGATGTGGAGATGATGCGCGCCCGCGGCCTGGGCCTGGGCGGCAGCATGGACAACGTGATCGTGGTGGACGACTACCGCGTGCTCAACGCCGAAGGCCTGCGCTACGACGACGAGTTCGTGAAGCACAAGATCCTGGACGCCATCGGCGACATGCATGTGCTGGGCAAGCCCTTGCTGGCCTCCTACACCGCCTACAAGGGTGGCCACGCACTGAACAACCGGCTGCTGCGCCATCTGCTGGCAGACCGCCAGGCCTGGGAGGTCGTCACCTTCGAAGACGAACGCCAGGCCCCTGCCGGATGGGCCGAACTGGCGCCGGCCTGGTAAACACTTGCGCCGCCCCTAGTAGGTGCGCCCGCCCTTGAACAGCGCATGCGTGCGCCGTTGCAGCTTGGCCCCCTGCGAATAGGCGGCGAACGACGCCCCTGCGTGGGCGTGCATGATGGCCAGGCCCAGCGCGTCGGAGGCATCCTTGCCCGGCAAACCGGGCAGGTTCAACAGGCGCTGCACCATCACTTGCACCTGCTCCTTCTTGGCGTGGCCATGCCCCACCACGGCCTTCTTCATCTGCAGGGCGGTGTACTCGTGCACGGGCAAGCCGCGGGCCACCAGGGCCGTGAGCGCCGCGCCGCGCGCCTGCCCCAGCAGCAGGGTGCTCTGGGGGTTCACATTCACGAAGACGATTTCCACCGACGCCTGCGTGGGCTCGTAACGCGTGACGATCTCACCGATGCCGTCGAAGATGATCTTCAGCCGGCCCGGCAGGTCACCCTGCTCGGCCCGATGCGCCGCGCCTGAGGTGCGGATGGTGCCGCTGGCCACATAGTGCAGCCGCGCGCCCTCGGCTTCGATCACGCCAAAGCCCGTGGTCTGCAGGCCGGGGTCGATGCCGAGGATGCGCATGGGGTGCAGGTCAGGCCGCTGGGGTCAATGGCGGAAGTGCCGCACGCCAGTGAGCACCATGGCGATGCCGCGTTCGTTGGCTGCGGCAATCACTTCGTCGTCGCGCACCGAGCCGCCTGGCTGAATCACGCAGGTGGCACCGGCCTCGCACACCACATCCAATCCGTCGCGGAAGGGGAAGAAGGCGTCGCTGGCCACAGCCGAGCCCTGCAGCGTGAGGCCCGCGTTGGCCGCCTTGATCGAGGCGATGCGGGCGCTGTCGATGCGGCTCATCTGGCCAGCACCCACCCCCATCGTCATGCCGCCGGTACAGAACACGATGGCATTGCTCTTCACGAACTTGGCCACCTTCCAGGCGAACAGCAGGTCAGTGAGCTGCTGTGGCGTGGGCTGAACGCGCGTCACCACCTTGAGTTCGGCAGCGCTCACCACCCGGTTGTCGGCGCTTTGAATCAGCAGGCCCGAGCCCACACGCTTCACATCATGGCTGTTCAGCCCGCGGCTCCAGGCATCCGAGGCGCTGTGCTTCACGCCCTCCAAGGGGATGCGCAGCACGCGGGTGTTGGCCTTGGCAGCAAACACCTGCAGGGCGCCCTCGGTGTAGTCGGGTGCGATCAGCACTTCCACGAACTGCTTGGCCACGGCCTGCGCGGCGGCCTCGTCCACGGTGGTGTTGAAGGCGATGATGCCGCCGAAGGCCGATGTGGGGTCGGTCTTGAAGGCCTTGGTGTAGGCCTCCAGGGCGGAAGCGCCCACCGCCACGCCGCAGGGGTTGGCATGCTTGATGATCACGCACGCCGCCCCATCGGTGGCAGCATCAAAGCTCTTCACGCACTCCCAGGCCGCGTCGGCGTCGGCGATGTTGTTGTAGGACAGTTCCTTGCCTTGCAGCTGCGCGGCAGTCACCAGCGAACCGGGCGCCGGGTACAGGTCGCGGTAGAACGCGGCGTTCTGGTGCGGGTTTTCGCCGTAGCGCAAGTCCTGCAACTTCACGAAGCGGCCATTGCTTTGTGCGGCGAATTCGTGGCGGGCGGGTACTTCCTCATCGGAGGCGGGCAGGGCGATGGCCGAGAGGTAGTCGCTGATGGCCGCATCGTAGTTGCTGATGCGGTTGAAGGCGGCCACCGACAAGGCGAACTTCGTGGCCCGCGTGATACCGCCGGCCTTCAGTTCGGCAACCACGCCCGCATATTGCGAGGCGTCGGTCAGCACGGCCACATCCTTCCAGTTCTTGGCCGCGCTGCGCACCATCGCCGGGCCGCCGATGTCGATGTTCTCGATCGCATCGCCCAAGGTGCATCCGGCCTTGGCCACCGTGGCCTCGAAGGGGTAGAGATTGACCACCAGCAGGTCAATGGTGTCGATGCCGTGTTCGTGCAGCGCGGCCATGTGGGCCGGCACATCCCGGCGGGCCAGCAGGCCACCGTGCACACGCGGATGCAGCGTCTTCACACGGCCGTCCAGCATTTCGGGAAAGCCGGTCATGTCGGCCACTTCCGTGACCGGCAGGCCGGCTTTGGCCAGCAGTTGCGCCGTACCGCCTGTGGACAGAAGCTTGACACCGAGCTGTTGCAGTTCGGTGGCGAATTCCACGATGCCGGTCTTGTCCGACACCGAAATCAGGGCAGTGGTCATGTTGCGTGGGCCCGCGAAGGGCCGGTTTCGAGGGGGTTCAGGGTTGGGTTCAAGAGCCGGTCAGTCCGTGCTCCAGCAGCTTGCGCCGCAGGGTGTTGCGGTTGATGCCCAGCCATTGCGCGGCCAGGCTCTGGTTGCCGTCGGCACGGTCCATCACATGCTCCAGCAGGGGCCGCTCCACCGAGCGCACCATCAGTTCATGCAGGCCGCAGGGGTCTTCGCCCCCCAGGTCTTGAAAGTACCGGTCCAGCGTGTGCCGCACGCAATCGTCGATCAGGTTCTGGCTCATGCGCTCAGTTGTAGGTGTTCGTCATTGGCGCTGCCCGTGCGCTGCGCGCGCTCATGGGCTGCGCAGGCTGCTGCTGCGGCCAGCGTGGGCCAGTGGGTGTGTCGCTGCGCGTAGGCCTGCAGCCATTCGCTCAGTTGCGTGAGCTGCTCTTCACAGCTCTCAATGGCATTGAGCGTGTGCATGAAGGCGCGCCCGCCCTCCACGCCCGCCAGCGCCCAGCCGATGTGCTTGCGGGCGGTGCGCACGCCGATGTAGTCGCCATACAGGCCGTAGTGGTCCAGCAGGTGCTCCAGCAGCCAGTGCCGCACCTGCTCCACCGTGGGCGGTGGAAGGGGCTCACCCGTGGTCAGTTCATGGGCGATCTCGGCAAAGATCCAGGGCCTGCCCTGCGCGGCCCGGCCGATCATCAGGGCATCCGCCCCGGTGTGCCGCAGCACTGCGGCGGCTTTGGCCGGGCTGTCGATATCACCATTGGCCACCACCGGAATCCGCAGGGCGGCCTTCACTGCGGCGATGGTGTCGTATTCGGCCTGCCCTTTGTAGCCTTGTTCGCGTGTGCGGCCATGCACCGTCAGCATGGCCACGCCGGCCGATTCGGCTGCCTGCGCCAGGCGCAGGGCGTTGCGTTCGGCCTGGCACCAACCCGTGCGCATCTTCAGTGTCACGGGCACATTCAGCGGTGCACAAGCCGCCACCACCGCGTCCACGATGCGCAGGGCCAGGGGCTCGTTCTGCATCAGCGCCGAGCCCGCCCAAACATTGCACACTTTCTTGGCCGGGCAGCCCATATTGATGTCGATGATCTGCGCGCCGCGGTCGATGTTGTAGCGCGCAGCCAGCGCCATTTCGTGGGGGTCCACGCCCGCAATCTGCACTGCAATCGGTGCCGATTCACCCGCGTGGTCAGCCCGCCGCGAGGTCTTGAGCGTATTCCACAGCTCGCGCTTGCTGGTGACCATCTCGCTGACTGCATACGCGGCGCCCAAACGCTTGCACAGCATTCGAAAGGGCCGGTCGGTCACGCCGGCCATGGGGGCGGTGAACAGCCGGCCGGGCAGTTCGAGGGCGCCCAGGCGCAAAGGGGAATTGAGAAACACGGGCGGCCGGGCTGCTTAAAAATGAGGCAGGAGTATAGCCACCCCTGCCGGGGCCTTCGGGGCTTTAAGCTTGCACCATGGAAGCCTGGACCACCGCCTTGCTCAGCGCCTTGGCCCTGCCGCGCTACGGCTTGACCACCGTGTTCGTGGTGGCCTTCATGTCGGCCACCTTGTTGCCCATGGGCTCAGAGCCGGCGGTGTTCGGCTTGGTCAAGCTCAATGAAAGCCTGTTCTGGCCGGCCGTGTTGGTGGCCACCCTGGGCAATACGCTGGGCGGCATGGTCTCGTGGTGGATGGGGGCGGGCGCCCATTCAGCGGTTGACCGCATGCGGCCCGGCCGCGAAGGCGCCAGCCGGGCCGATCACCGCGCCCTGCAGTGGTTGCACCGCTTCGGGCCCAAGGCCTGCCTCTTGAGCTGGCTGCCGGTGGTGGGCGACCCCCTGTGCGCCGTGGCCGGCTGGCTGCGCCTGCCGCTGTGGCCGTGCACCTTCTACATGGCCATCGGCAAATTCCTGCGCTACACGGTGATGACCGCCGCCCTGCTGTGGGTGTTTCCGCAAGAATGGCCGGTGTGATCCTCGTGGCACCATAGAACCGGCTGGCGTGTCCCCTTCACTGACCTTGGACACCCCGCTTCCAACCCGAACACGCCCCACCACGCAACACCCATGACATTGGCCACCCCCGCCTACGACCGCCTCACTGCCCTTCACGCGCGCCTGCACAGGCTGGACCACCTGGGCGCCATCGCCGGTTGGGACCAGGCCGCCAACATGCCCACCAAGGGCAATGAAGCGCGCGCGGCGGCCTTGTCGGAACTGGCCACGCTCACCCACCGCCTGCGCACAGATGCGGTGCTGCGCGACACCCTCAGCGCCGCCGAACAAGAACCTTTGAGCGAAGACCAGCGTGCCAACCTGCGCGAGATTCGCCGCGACTGGCGCGCCGCCAATGCCCTGCCAGAAGCCCTGGTGGCGCGGCGGCAGATGGCCACATCCCGCTGTGAACACGCCTGGCGCAGCCAGCGGCCGGCCAACGATTGGGCGGGTTTCGTGGAAAACTTCCGCGAGGTGGTGGCCGTGGGCCGAGAGGAGGCCGCACGCTTGGCCGATGAGATGGGCTGTGGCCGCTACGAAGCGTTGATGGACCGCTACGAGCCCGGCATGACCACGGCCGAGGTGGACCGCGTGTTCGGTGACCTGCGGCAGTGGCTGCCTGGGCTTATAGCGCGCGTGATCGAACGCCAGGCCACCGAGCCGGTCATCTCACCCGAGGGCCCTTTTGATGTGGAGCGGCAGCGTGCCCTGTGCGGCTCGGTGATGCGGCTGCTGGACTTTGATTTCGACGCCGGGCGCCTGGATGTGAGCACCCATCCCTTCTGCGGTGGGGTGCCCGAGGATGTGCGCATGACCACACGCTTCTCGGAGCACGATTTCCTGGGCAGCCTGATGGGCACGGTGCACGAGACCGGCCACGGCCGCTACGAACAGAACCGGCCGCGCCACCTGATCGAGCAGCCGGTTTCTCAGGCCCGCTCCATGGCCATCCACGAAAGTCAGAGCCTTGCCTTTGAAATGCAGTTGGGCAGCCACCCCGGCTTCGTGGGCCTGATGGCGCCGCTCGTGCGCGCGCAGTTGGGTGATCAGGCGGCCTTCAACACCGCCAACCTGGCCCGTTTGCTCACGCGTGTCAAGCGTGGCCTCATCCGCGTGGAGGCCGATGAAGTCACCTACCCGGCGCATGTGCTGCTTCGCTATGGCATCGAACGCGCGCTGGTGGAGGGCGATATCGAGCCCGAGGACATCCCGGCCCTGTGGGACGAACAGATGCGCGAACTGCTGCATCTGGACACCTGCGGCAACTTCCGCGACGGCCCGCTGCAGGATGTGCACTGGCCCGAGGGCCTGTTTGGCTATTTCCCCTGCTACACGCTGGGGGCCATGTACGCCGCGCAGTGGTTTGCCGCCATGCGCCAGGAAATGCCGGACCTGGACCAGCGCATCGCCCGCGGTGAACTGTCACCCGTCTTCAATTGGTTGCGCGAGCGCATCTGGACGCAGGGCAGCCGCTGGCCCACGGATGAACTGTGCCGGCGCGCCAGTGGCCAGGCGCTCAACCCCGGGCACTTCCGGCGCCACCTGGAGTCGCGTTACCTTTCGGCCTGAGGTCGGCGCAGGAGCCTCACTGGGTACTCAGAGCGGTGTTCCCGCCTGCGCACCTCCCTCAGGGCCTGTTCGGTCAGGCCTTGCCTTGCGCTGCCACTGCCGCCGCTGCGGCCGCAACCGCCTGCGCATCCCCCAGGTAGTAGCTGCGTATGGGCTTGAGGGTGTCGTCTTCTAGCTCGTACACCAGCGGAATGCCGTTGGGGATGTTCACCCCCACGATGTCGGCTTCACCAATGCCGTCCAGGTACTTCACCAGCGCTCGAATGCTGTTGCCGTGCGCTGCGACCACCACGCGCTGTCCGCCGCGGATGGCTGGGGCGATGCGTTCGTTCCAGCACGGCAGCACACGCGCCACGGTGTCCTTCAGGCATTCGCTCAGCGGAATCTGCTCGGGCGCCAAGGCCGCATACCGTGGGTCCTGGCGTTGCCCCCGAGGGTCATCAGCCGCGAGCACCGGTGGCGGCACATCGTAGCTGCGGCGCCAGATCAGCACCTGTTCGTCACCGTACTGCTGGGCCATGTCGGCCTTGTTCAGGCCCTGCAGCCCGCCGTAGTGCCGCTCGTTGAGCCGCCAGTCGTGCTGCACCGGCACCCAGGTGCGGTCCATGGCATCCAGGCAATGCCACAGGGTCCAGATGGCTCGCTTGAGCACCGAGGTGTAGGCCACATCAAACTCGTATCCTGCTTCGCGCAGCAAGCGCCCGGCCTGTTGAGCTTGTGCCACGCCGGTGGCCGTCAGCGGCACATCGGTCCATCCGGTGAATCGATTCTCAAGATTCCACGTCGATTCCCCGTGGCGGATCAGGACAAGTTTTTTCATGGCCGGAATTTTATAATCCGAGGTTTTCCGCGGACCGAACCCCCATGCTCGAATTTCTGATCGACAACGCCGTGCTGCTTTTGGCCGCCCTGACCTCCGGTGGCCTGTTGCTGTGGCCCACGCTGCGCGGCGCTCAAATGGGCGGGCAGGCCGTGTCGGTGCCTGAAGCCGTGCGCCTGATGAACCGCGAAAAGGCGGTGCTGGTGGACATCCGCGATGCGGCCACCTACGCCGCCGGCCACGCCATGGGTGCGCGGCATGTACCCATGGACGCCTTTTCCAAAAGTCCGATGCCGGCGGCGCTGCCGAACAACAAGACCACCCCGGTGCTGTTGATGTGCGACCGCGGCATGTCGGCCTCCAAGGCCGTGTCCCTGCTGCGCAAGGGCGGCTACGAGCGCGCCCACACCGTCGAAGGCGGCATGGCCGCATGGCGCGAGGCGCAGATGCCGGTCGAAAAGTCCGCCGCCTGATGGCGGCAGCAGGCTTGGGCGCGGCGTCGCGCAAGTACACCCGCGCCCTGCACGGATTCGCGCCCGCAGACACAATTCACACGAAGTTACTGCCGAGACCAACATGCCCGCCGTCAAGATGTACACCACACAGGTCTGCCCCTACTGCCAGCGGGCCAAGGCCTTGTTCAAGCAGCGCGGTGTGCAAGCCATCGAGGAAATCCGCATCGACCTCGACCCGGCCCAGCGTGAACACATGATGTCCGTCACCGGCCGGCGCACCGTGCCCCAGATCTTCATCGGCGACACCCATGTGGGCGGCTGCGACGACCTGATCGCCCTGGACCAGCGCGGCGGCCTCCTGCCCCTGCTCGGTCAGGCCGCCTGAACACCCGGCTTCGAGAAGGCGGGCGGCCCCGCGGCTGGGGCGTTTCATAATCTGCATCTTCTTCCGAAAGCCACCATGTCCGAACAAAACACCGACGCCGGCAACGCCGACCCCGTTTTTCAGATCCAGCGCCTGTACCTCAAGGACCTGTCGCTCGAACAACCCAACTCGCCCCAGATCCTGGGCGAAGCCATCTCGCCTGAGGTGGAGATCAACTTGGCTGTGTCGGCCGAACCGGTGGTCGAGGGCATCTTCGAGGTGTGCGTCACCGCCACGGTCACTGCCAAGTCGGCCGACCGCACCGTCTTTCTGATCGAAGCCAAACAGGCCGGCATCTTCGAAGTGCGCAACATTCCTGGCGAACAGATGCAGATCATCCTGGGCGTGGCCTGCCCCACGATGGTGTACCCGTATCTGCGCGCCATCGTTTCCGATGTGTGCACCCGCGCCGGGTTCCCGCCGGTTCTCTTGACCGAAGTCAACTTCCAGGCCATGTTCGAGGCCCAACAGCAGCAGATGGCCTCCGGCCAGATCAACTGAGCGCCGACCGCGCCGCTCCCCCTCGAATTTCCCTTCCAGCCCGGCCATGAAGATCACGGTTCTTGGGGCCGGCGCCTGGGGGACGGCCATGGCCCTGCAGGCCGCCCACCGCCACGCCGTGGTGCTGTGGGCACGCAACGAACAGCAGGCCGCACAGATGCAGGCCCAGCGGGAAAATGCCCGCTATCTGCCCGGGGCAGCCTTCCCCGGCCCCCTGGCGGTTTCGGCCGACCTGAACGCCGCCCTGGCCCACGGCCAGCAGGGGCTGGTGGTGGTGGGTACGCCCATGTCGGGCCTGCGCGGCATGTTGCAGGCCGTCGCACCACAGGCGCCGGTGCTTTGGTTGTGCAAAGGCCTGGAAGCCGGCAGCGGCCTCATCGGTCACGAACTGGCGCACCAGGTTCGGCCTTCGGGCCTCTATGGTGTGCTCTCAGGGCCCAGCTTCGCCAGTGAAGTGGCGCAGGGCCAACCCACCGCCCTGGTGGCCGCCAGTTTTCACACGGCCGTGCTGGATTTGGCCGTGGCCGCTTTCCACGCCGATGCACTGCGCATTTACACCAGTGCCGACCCTATCGGCGTGGAGGTGGGCGGCGCCGTGAAGAATGTGATGGCCATCGCCACCGGCGTGTGCGACGGGCTGGGCCTGGGGTTCAATGCCCGTGCGGCCTTGATCACCCGCGGTTTGGCCGAGATTACCCGCCTGGGCATGGCACTGGGCGCGCGGGCTGAAACCTTCATGGGCCTGTCGGGCTTGGGCGACCTGGTGCTCACCGCCACGGGCGATTTGTCGCGCAACCGGCGGGTGGGCCTGGCGCTGGCGCGCGGTCAGCAACCGGCCGACATCTTGGCCGAACTGGGCCATGTGTCCGAGGGCGTCTACAGCGCGCGAACCATCGCGCAGCGGGCTCAGGCCCTGGGCGTGGCCATGCCCATCACCGACGCGGTGGTGGAGCTCTTGGACGGGCGTCTGACGCCCACCCAAGCCGTGGCGCACCTGCTGCAACGCGAGGCGCGGGCGGAAGGCTGAACGCGCCCTGCGCCCGACGGCCTTCGTTCTACACGCCCCCTGCGTAACCCAGCTGGCGCCAGGCCTCGAACACCGTCACCGCCACCGCATTGCTCAGGTTCAGGCTGCGCTGGCCGGGCCGCATGGGCAAGCGGATGCGCTGTTCAGGGCTGAACTGGGCCGTCACCTCTGCAGGCAGCCCGGCGGTTTCGCAGCCGAACACCATCCAGTCGCCTTCGCGCCATTGCACTTCCGAAAACCGGCTGCTGGCCTTGCTGCTGAGTGCAAAGCAGCGCAGGGCTGTGGGCTGCTCGGCCTGCATGAAGGCGGCCCAAGACGCATGGCGGCGCACGCTGGCGGTCTCGTGGTAGTCCAGCCCGGCCCGGCGCAGCAGCTTGCTGTCCATCGAAAAACCCAGCGGTTCGATGAGATGCAGCGCGCATCCCGTGTTGGCTGCCAGACGGATCACATTGCCGGTGTTGGGCGGGATCTCCGGGTGCACGAGAACGATGTGGAACATGGCAGGGATTGTGCTGCAGCGCGGTGTTGCGGCCGCCGAGTGCTGCAGCTGGCCAGCCCCTGCGCCGAAGAGCTCATGAGGGCCCGTCCGCTGGCGGTGGTGTGCGTGCGAAGGCCCACACCTGCACTTCAGCCGCGCCGGCGGCCAATAAGGTGCGCGCCGCTTCAGCGGCCGTGGCGCCCGTGGTCAATACATCGTCCACCAGGGCCACCCGCTGCCCGGCCAACCACGGCCGGGCATTTGCGGGCACCTGGAACACGCCGCGCAGGCGGTGCAGCCGGGCTGAGCGGTCCTGCTCGGCCTGCCCGGGCAGGTCCACCGCGCGGGCCAGCACATCGGCTCGGGCTTGCAGCCCCAGGCGCCGGGCCAAGCGCCGTGCCAAGTCCCAGGCCTGGTTGTAGCCGCGCCGTGAAAGGCGCTCGCATGAAAGCGGTACCGGCACGATGCGCCAGGGTTGAAGCCCTGCAGTCTCGGCCATGCTGCGGGCCATCAACAGGGCCAAGGCCTGCGCCCACTGCACTTGGCCGCCGAATTTGAACTGCATCATCACCCGGTCCCAGGGGTGCCCGTAGTCCACCGCCACCTGAACCAGGCCATGGGGCGGGGGCTCGCGCTCACAGCCCGCGCAGCGCGGCACTCCCAGGGCCAGCCTCAAACCGCAACCTGGGCAGCGCGGGCGTTCCGGCCGTGGCGCGTGTTCCAGCAGGCAGGCGCTGCACAGGCCTTGCCCGGCCCAGGCCTGGCACAACAGGCAGCGCACCGGCCACACACTGCGCAAGCTGTCCACCACGCCGTTCAACATGCGGCTCAATATACTGAGCCGGGCATGGCCATTTCACACGATCCCCCCACAGCCCCTCCTCAGGGTGAAGCCAAGGCCCCCGTGCAGGAGCAAGCCTGGGGTCGCGCGCAAGCCGCCTGGTCGGCCGGGGCCGCGCTGCCCTGGTTGCACCGCGAAGTGGCCCAACGCATGGCCGACCGACTGAGCGTGATCCGCAGCGAACCCCCGGTGCTGCTGGAATGGCACGCCCTGGCTGGCCAATCGCGCAGCGTGCTGCAGGCCGCCTACCCGCAGGCGCAGTGGGTAGCGGTGGAGCGCGGGCCAGGGGCGCTGCGGCGGCTGCAGGACACTGGCTCTTTTTGTGAACCTCGAGAACCGCAGGCCGCACCCACCCCCCCCACCGCACCCACCGCCGGTGTCATGCAGCGCCTGGGCGCCTGGGCGCGCGGCCTGTTTGAACCGAAGCCGCCCAACCTCCCCAGCCCTCGTACACGCACCAAACCCTCCGCAGCGGCGAGCGTGCACCCGCCATCGGTGCGGCCGACTCGTTTTCTGGAAGGCCAAGTGCCCCCCGCCCATGGCCAGTTGCTGTGGTCCAACATGGGCCTGCACACCCATTCCCAACCTCTGTCGTTGCTGCGCCAATGGCACGCGGCCCTGGCGGTGGACGGCTTTCTCATGTTCAGCACCTTCGGCCCCGACACGCTGCGCGAACTCAGCACCGTGTGGAAAGAAGCCGGCTGGGGCCCGGCGGCCCAGCCCTTTCGCGACATGCACGACTGGGGTGACGACCTCGTGGTCGCCGGCTTTGCCGACCCGGTGATGGACCAGGAGGTGATCACCCTGACCTGGGCCGACGCCGAATCGGCACTGGCCGAACTGCGCACCATGGGGCGCAACGCGCACCCCACACGGCAGGCCGGTTGCCGCACGCCGCGCTGGAGGGCGCAAATGAAGGCAGCCCTGCAGGCGCTGGCCGGCCCGGATGGCCGCATCCCACTCACTTTCGAAATCATCTATGGCCATGCGTTTCGCCCACCGGCAAGGCTGCGGGTGGAGCCTGTGGTGGCCGTGGAACTGGATGAGATGCGCCGAATGGTGCAAACCGCACGCCGACCAGTCTAGAACGGCAGTAGGGAATTGGGGTTCTCCCGGCACGCTGGAGTACACTCGCGGCCGTTGAAATGGGTCTTGTGCCTTCGCCCGGATGGCGATTTGGCGCTCGATCGGCCGGCTTGGGCATGGTCCCGAACCGGTGTCCGACACCCCATGCCGGCACGCAGTACGACATGACACCGAATTCCGCATCCTTGAACCTGTCGGGCCTGTCCAGCTTGGGCACGCCCTGGCGGGCTGCACCCTTGGGCGACGAAGCCGGCAGCGGCTTGCGCTGGGTGATGCGCCGCAATTGTTCGTTGGCTCCGCGTCAGGTGATCGCGGCATATTCGGCCATCTGCCTGGTGTCGCTGTCCATCGCGTCGGTCTTCGCCTGGTTCGGCGCAACGCCCGTCCTGTACTTCGCGGGGCTGGAATTGCTGCTGCTGGGGCTGGCCCTGATGGTCTACGCCCGCCACGCGGCCGACCACGAAACGATCACCCTGAAGAACTCGACGCTGGCGGTGGAACACCACTGCGGCAACCGGGTGGAGCGCGCCGAATTCCGGGCCGACTGGCTGCGGGTGGAGCCTGCGCAGGGACAAGGTTCGCTGCTGGAATTGTCCGGCGCGGGCCGCAAAACTGTTGTGGGCCGCTACCTGCGGCCCGAGTGGCGCCAGATGTTGGCGCGAGAGTTGCGCCAGGCGCTGCGTCTGCACACCACGGTGCCCGCAGCCCCTGGAGAGGTTTTGAACTGAAGTGACGATGATGAAGATGGACAACCATTTGGCACAGCGTGCCGCCCTCGCACTCGCGGCCCTGCTGGGCACACCGGTGGCCCTGGCCGCTTCCGGTGTCAACGACCTTCCCGGTGGCCCGGCGGTCAACCAGCTGAACCTGCACCCCGCGGTCACCCGCATTGCGGCCGATGTTTCCAGTCTGCATATCGCCATGTTGGTGATCTGCGTGGTGATCTTCGTGGCCGTATTCGGCGTGATGTTCTATTCCATCTTCAAGCACCGCAAGTCGCTGGGCTACAAGCCCGCGCAGTTCCACGAGAGCGTGGCGGTGGAAATCGCCTGGACGGTGGTGCCCTTCATCATCGTGATCGGCATGGGCGCCATGGCCACCCGCAGCGTGGTGGCCATGAAGGACACGACCAACGCCGACATCACCATCAAGGCCACCGGCTACCAGTGGAAGTGGGGCTACGACTACATCAAGGGTGAAGGCGAGGGCATCAGCTTCCTGGCCACCCTGGACGCATCGCACCGCGTGATGTCCGACAGCGGCAAGCCCCAGGCCATCGACAACTACCTGTTGAAGGTGGACAACGCCGTGGTGGTACCGGTGGACAAGAAGATCCGCATCATCACCACCGCCAACGATGTGATCCACGCGTGGGCCGTGCCAGCCTTTGCCGTCAAGCAAGATGCCATCCCCGGCTTCGTGCGCGACACCTGGTTCCGCGCCGAAAAGATCG
>CAMCTE010000018.1 GCA_945878385.1 Azohydromonas lata NBRC 102462
ATCACGCTCGTAGCCACTGCACTCCACCACAAAGCCGTACTTCAGCCGAACCTTGTTGCCCGGGGTGTCCACGCCCTGCGCGTCGCTGCGCGGCGGGAAGAGGCGGAAGTAGCCCTTGGGTGGGTCGATCTCGAAGTCTTCGCGCTCGATCCACACTTCAGGGCCCAGCTTCATCGAACGCTGACCCAGTTCGGGGCGCTGGGGATGGGCTGGTGCGTGGCAGGCCTCGCGGTGCGCCACATCACCAAACACTTCAGCCCAGTTCGTGATCACCAATTTCAACGGGTCCAGCACCGCCATTGCGCGGGCAGCCTGGCCTTCCAAGTCGTCGCGCAGGGCAATGTCCAGCACCTCGTAGTCCAACCAGGCCGTGGTCTTGCTGGCGCCGCTGTCTTCGGCCATCTTGCGGATGCAGGCTGGCGTGTAGCCGCGGCGGCGCAGGCCGGCCAGGGTGGGCATGCGAGGGTCGTCCCATCCGCTGACGATCTTTTCGTCCACCAGTTGCTTGAGCTTGCGCTTGCTGGTGACCACATAGGTCAGGTTCAAGCGGCCGAATTCATGTTGGTGCGGCAGCTTGAAGATGTTGGGTTCACGGTCATCCAGCGCGTGCGCCAGCAAGGGCGTGAATTGTTCGGTGTGCTGCAGCAGCAGGTCGAAGAAGGTGTTCAGGTCGTGCAGCACCGCTTCGCGGTCGCGCTCCCACCGCGTGAACATCGCCCGCATGCGGCCCTCTGCCTCGCTGGCAAAGAGTTTGTCGGCGCGGTTGTGGCAAGCCATGGCGAATTCCTTGCCGGCCTCCATGCCTTGGGTGCGAATCTGTTCCACCCGGTTCTTCGCGCGTGTGAACTGTGGCGTGCGCAGGATGGGCACGATGCGCTCCAGCGTCCAGTCGTAGAAGGGGCGCTGGTCCTCGAATTCCAGTGTGCAGATCGAATGGGTGATGTTCTCCAGCGCATCCTCAATCGGGTGCGCAAAGGTGTACATCGGGTAGATGCACCAGCGGTTGCCCGTGTGGTGGTGCGTGGCGCGCTTGATGCGGTAGAGGGCCGGGTCGCGCAGGTTGATGTTGGGCGAGGCCATGTCGATCTTGGCCCGCAGCACCATGGCGCCGTCCGGGTGTTTTCCATCCCGCATTTCGCGAAAGCGCGCGAGGTTCTGTTCAGGCGAGCGCGAACGGAAGGGGCTGTCGGTTCCGGGTGTGCCGAAATCTCCCCGATTGGCCTTCATCTGCTCGGGCGTCTGTTCGTCCACATAGGCATGGCCGGTGGTGATCAGGTATTCCGCCGCGCGGTACATGAAGTCGAAATACGAACTCGCGTAGAACAGATGCGAGGTGCGGGTGCCCTGAAAATCGGCCTCCCAGGACCACCCCAGCCACTTCACCATCTCGACGATGGCATCCACATACTCCTGCTCTTCCTTTTCGGGGTTCGTGTCGTCAAAGCGCAGGTGGCACACGCCGCCATAGTCGCGCGCCAGGCCGAAGTTCAGGCAAACGCTCTTGGCGTGGCCGATGTGCAGGTAGCCGTTGGGCTCGGGTGGAAAGCGGGTGCGGATGCGGGCCGGGTCCAGCGGCCCGGCCGCATGGTGGGTGCCGTCGCCCGGCGTGCCCGCAAAGTGCTGCCCGGCATAGGTGCCCTGCTGCAGGTCGCGCTCGATGATCGCGCGCAGAAAATTCGAAGGCTTGGGCGTGTCGGGCTTGGGGCTTGCAGGCATGCGCCGATTCTATCGAGGGGGTATGGCCATCAGCCGAGCCGGATCAACGCCGCCGCCCGCCACCCAGAATCGAGCCCAGCACCCCGCGCACGATCTCCCGGCCCACGGCCGATCCCACGCTGCGCATGGCGCTGCGCGCGGCCGTCTGCGCCAGGCCTTCGCGCCGGCCACCACGCGGGCCAGAAGATCCGAACAACAGGTCGGACAGGCCGCCGAGCATGCCGCCGTCTGATGCGGCGCCTTCCGCGGCGGTTCCTTGCTCTCCCGTCGGGCGCTGCGGTGCCGTGCCTGCGTCACCCTGAGCGCCGCTGCCGCTGCGCTGCCGCATGGCTTGGGCCGCATCGCCGCTCACCGCTGCACGGCCCCGCAACTTCTCATAGGCCGATTCACGGTCCACCGCCTGCTCGTACACCCCGGCCACCAGAGAACCCGCCAACAAGGCCTGCCGCTGATGCGCGGTGATCGGCCCGATCTGCCCGGCCGGCGGCAGCACGAATACCCGCTCGGTCACGCTGGGCCGCGCCTTTTCATCCAACAGGCTGACCAGTGCTTCGCCCACGCCCAGTTCGGTGATGGCCGCTTCCAGATCGAGCGAAGGATTCGGACGCATCGTGGTGGCCGCCGACTTCACCGCCTTCTGGTCCCGGGGGCTGAAAGCGCGCAGCGCGTGCTGCACCCGGTTGCCCAGTTGGCCCAGCACGGTTTCAGGAATATCCAGCGGGTTTTGCGTCACGAAGTACACGCCCACGCCCTTGGAGCGCACCAGGCGCACCACCAGTTCGATGCGTTCGATCAGCGCCGATGGCGCATCTTTGAACAGCAGGTGCGCCTCGTCGAAGAAGAACACGAGCTTGGGCTTGTCCAGGTCGCCCACTTCGGGCAGCGTCTCGAACAATTCGGAGAGCATCCACAACAGGAAGGTGCCGTACAGGCGCGGCGCGGCCATCAGCTTTTCTGCGGCCAGAATGTTCACCACGCCTTGGCCTGAAACCGTCTGCATCAGATCGTGGATATCGAGCATGGGTTCGCCGAAGAACCGGTCGCCGCCTTGCTGCTCCACCACCAGCAGCCCGCGCTGAATGGCGCCGATACTGGCCGCGCTCACATTGCCGTATTCGGTCGTGTAATCGCGTGCGTTTTCACCCACATGCGCCAGCATGGCGCGCAGGTCCTTCAGGTCCAGCAGGGCCAAGCCCTCGTCGTCGGCAATCTTGAACACCAGATTCAATACGCCGGCCTGCGTGTCATTGAGCTCCAGCATGCGGCTCAACAGCAGCGGCCCCATATCGGAAATGGTGGCGCGCACAGGGTGGCCCTGTTCGCCGAACACGTCCCACAAGGCGGTGGGGCAGGCCATGGGGGAGGGCGCCTGCAGCCCTCGCTCGGCCAGGATGCCCAGCAATTTCGCACTGGGGCTGCCCGGTTGGCTGATGCCGGTCAGGTCACCCTTCACATCGGCCATGAACACTGGCACCCCGATGCGGGAGAAGCCCTCGGCCATCTTCTGCAGTGTGATCGTCTTGCCGGTGCCAGTGGCGCCGGTGACCAAGCCGTGGCGGTTGGCCAGTGAGGGCAGCAGGTGGCAGGCGGTGTTGCCGCGCTGAGCCAGAAGAACAGGATCCGCCATGGAGACCTCCAGATGTTGGGGCGCAGCGCTCACGCCGCCTAGAATCACAGTCTAGCGAACACGCACTTCCCCACACCAAGAGGGCGCGCCCCCATGCGGCAGCACCCCTCGCTTCGAGGAGCCTTCGGCATGGCCGGACATTCCAAATGGGCCAACATTCAGCACCGCAAGGGCCGCCAAGATGAAAAGCGCGGCAAGGTCTGGACCCGTCTGACCCGTGAAATCATCGTCGCCGCACGCGCGGGCGGTGGTGACATCAACATGAACCCGCGCCTGCGCCTGGCCATCGACAAGGCCAAGGCGGCCAACATGCCCGCGGACAACATCAAGCGCAATGTCGACAAGGCCACCGGCAACCTCGACGGCGTCACCTACGAGGAAATCCGTTACGAAGGCTACGGCATCGGCGGCGCAGCGGTGATTGTGGACTGCATGACCGACAACCGGGTGCGAACGGTGGCCGAAGTGCGCCACGCCTTCTCCAAGTACGGCGGCAACCTGGGCACCGAAGGTTCGGTGGCCTTCCAGTTCAAGCACTGCGGGCAGTTCATCTTCGCCCCTGGCACCAGCGAAGACACCGTCATGGAAGTGGCCCTGGAGGCCGGCGCCGAAGATGTGGTCACTGGCGATGACGGCGCCATTGAAGTGCTCACATCACCGGCTGACTACGAAGCCGTGGGCAAGGCCCTGGAAGCGGCCGGCTTGAAGGCTGAAGTGTCGGAGGTGACCATGCGCGCCGAGAACCACATTAGCTTGGCAGGCGACGAGGCCGCGCGCATGCAAAAGCTGCTGGACGTCATCGAAGACCTGGACGACGCGCAAAACGTGTATCACAACGCCGAGATCAACGAATGAACATCCTCGTGATCGGCGGCGGTGGCCGCGAGCACGCCTTGGCGTGGAAGCTCTCCCGCAGCCCCAAGGCGCAGAAGGTGTTCGTGGCGCCGGGCAATGGCGGCACGGCCCTGGACCCCAACCTCACCAACATTGCCTACAACGGCATCACCGACATCGCGGCGCTGGCCGAGTTCGCCTTGGGCAACAAGGTCGAACTGACCGTGGTGGGCCCCGAGGCGCCGCTGGCTGCGGGCGTGGTGGACGAGTTCCGCCGCCGCGGCCTGCGCATCTTCGGCCCCACCAAGGCCGCAGCCCAGTTGGAAAGCTCCAAGGCCTTCGCCAAGGACTTCATGAAGCGCCACCGCATTCCCACGGCGGAATACGAAACCTTCACCGACGCCGCGGCCGCGCACGACTACGTCAACGCCAAGGGCGCGCCCATCGTGATCAAGGCCGACGGCCTGGCCGCGGGCAAGGGCGTGGTGGTGGCTGCTTCGCTCGAAGAGGCCCACAAGGCCATCGACTTCATGCTGTTGGACAACAAGCTTGGCGTGCAGCACAACGAAGGCGGTGCCCGCGTGGTCATCGAAGAATTCCTGGCCGGTGAAGAGGCCAGCTTCATCGTCATGTGCGACGGCACCCATGTTCAGCCCATGGCCACCAGCCAAGACCACAAGCGCATTGGTGACGGCGACACCGGCCCCAACACCGGTGGCATGGGCGCCTATTCCCCCGCGCCCGTGGTCACGCCCGATGTGCACGCGCGCGTGATGCGCGAGATCATCCTGCCCACCATTGAGGGCATGAAGGCCGATGGCATTCCCTTCACCGGCTTCCTCTACGCGGGCTTGATGATCGACGCGCACGGCAAGGCCAAGACCTTGGAGTTCAACACCCGCATGGGCGACCCCGAAACCCAGCCCATCATGATGCGGCTGAAGACGGATCTGGTGGATGTGATGTTGCATGCCACCAGCGGCGCCTTGGATGCGTCCCCCATGGAGTGGGTCCGCCATGTGGCCCTGGGCGTGGTCATGGCGGCCCAAGGCTACCCGGAGGCACCGCTCAAGGGCCATGCCATCACCGGCTTGCCGCCCGCAGCCAGCGATGCTTGCGTCTTCCACGCCGGCACCACGCGCGATGCAGATGGCACGCTGCGCACCAGTGGCGGCCGCGTGTTGTGCGTGACCGCCTTGGGCGAATCGGTGAAATCAGCCCGGCAGCGGGCCTATGAACACCTTGGCGGCATTCGGTTTGAAGGCGCGCAGTACCGCCGAGACATCGGCTGGCGCGCCATCAAGCGCTGAAGCCGCCGCCCATCCCGGCGCCCTCCGCGCGTTCACCATTCCAGGCCAATCAAGCAGTCAAAAGCCCCGCATGAGCACCACACCCATCGCCGAGCGTCCCGAGCAGTTTGAGGGCAGTGCCTTGGCCCGATGGGTGCTGCGCCGCATGGGCTGGACCCTGGATTTCGGTGGGCTGCCGGGCCGCCAAGGCGTGATGGTGGTCTACCCCCACACCTCGAACTACGACTTCCCCATCGGCATCTTGGCCAAATGGGCCATGGGCTTCCCGGCCAACTTCTGGGGCAAGGATTCGCTCTTTCGCGTTCCCCTGCTCGGCCCTTGGCTGAAGTGGGTGGGCGGCGTGCCGGTCAACCGCTCGGCGCCCGGGGGCCTGGTGGAGCAGGCCTGCGATCACCTGCGCCAATGCCGTGCGCAGCAGGCCTATGCCTGGCTGGTGCTTACACCCGAAGGCACGCGCAAGCTCACCGCTGGTTGGCGCAGCGGGTTCTACCGCGTGGCGCATCAAGCCGAGGTGCCCCTGGGTTTGGCCACCATCGACTTCGCGCGAAAACACATTGCCGTCTCCCAATTCGTACGGCTCAGCGGCCAACAGGAATCGGACATGGCGCACATCGCGCAACTGTTGGGCGACCCCCGGGGCTACCGCCCGGCCAATGCCTCGCCCATTCGCATCGTGTGAGCCGGCTTGGCCGAACGAGCTTTTCATCTGCATCCCATCATGACCACCACGCTCGACACCACCCCCGTGCGCCAGTACCTGCTGGGCTTGCAGGACCGCATCATCTCGGCGCTTGAAGAAGAAGACGGCCAACCCTTCCTGCGCGACGCCTGGACACGCGCCCCTGGTGAGCGGCTGCAGGGCGATGGCGTGTCGCGCCTGGTGGAAGAGGGTCATGTGTTCGAGCGCGGCGGCTGCAATTTCAGCCATGTGATGGGGCAGGCCATGCCGCCTTCGGCCACACAGCATCGGCCCGAATTGGCCGGCGCCCCCTTCGAGGCCATGGGCGTGTCGCTGGTGATCCATCCGCGCAACCCCTACATCCCCACGGTGCACATGAATGTGCGCATGTTTGCGGCCCGCCCCAAGAACCTCGAACCGGTGGTTTGGTTCGGCGGCGGCATGGACCTCACGCCCTACTATGGCCAGGAAGAAGACGCCTCGCACTTCCACCGCACTTGCCAGGCCGCGTTGGAGCCCTTCGGCGCAGAAAAGTACCCGCGCTTCAAGCAGTGGTGCGACGAGTATTTCTTCCTCAAGCACCGGGGCGAACCGCGCGGCATCGGCGGTGTGTTCTTCGACGACTTTTCCGACCTCGGCTTCGACGGCAGCTTCGCCATGATGCGTGCAGTGGGCGACGCCTTCATTCACGCCTACCGCCCCATCGTGCAGCGCCGCCGTGAACTGGCCTATGGTGAGCGCGAACGCGACTTCCAGGCCTACCGCCGCGGTCGCTATGTGGAGTTCAACCTCGTGTTCGACCGCGGTACCTTGTTCGGTCTGCAGTCTGGCGGCCGCACCGAAAGCATCCTCATGTCGATGCCGCCCATCGTGAAGTGGCGCTACGACTGGAAGCCCGAGGCGGGCACCCCCGAAGGCCGTCTGTATTCAAACTTTCTGCGGCCGCGCGAATGGGCGTCCTGGGCGGGTGAGGGCTCGATTGCCTGACCTGGACAGGTGCGCGGCACTACGGTTGATGCAGGCTACATGAGCGCCGCGCTGCGCCCACCCCTGCGCCTACCCCTGCGCCAGATCGCGCTGTTGGGCGGCAGTTTCGACCCCGTCCATCTGGGCCATCAGGCGATGGCACAGGCCGCGCTGCAACAGTTGCCCATCGACGAGCTGTGGTGGGTGCCGGTGGGTCAAGCCTGGCAGAAAAGCCGCGCACTGACGCCCGCCCATCACCGCGTGGCCATGTTGGAGCGGGCCATCGGCCGCGACCCGCGCCAGCGCATCGAAACCTGCGAAATCGAGCGCAGTGGGCCCACCTACACCATCGACACCCTGAACACACTGGTCGCCCGCCACCCTGGCGTGGTCTGGCACTTGCTGCTGGGTTGGGACCAGTTCCTGAACCTGCCCACGTGGAAACAATGGCCTGATGTGGCCTCGCGGGTGAAGCTGGCGGTCGTGCAACGCCCAGGGCCCACACCCGGTGTGGCCGCTTCAGCGGTGCCGGCCGAACTTCAAGGTCTTTCCATCGAACACCTGCACATGGCGCCCTGGAATGTGTCTTCTACCGCCATTCGCGCCGACGCCGCGCAGGGGCGAGCGGTGCTCGACCGCGTCAGCGCCCCTGTGGCGCGTTATATTTCCGACCGAGGTCTGTACCGGACGGCGTGAACCGCCGGCGGCGTTCTCAGGCCTCCTCATCGCCCCCAATTCCGCCAGGAGCTCAATGGACATCCGCAAGCTGCAGCGCGCCATGGTCGACGGTCTCGAAGACGTCAAGGCCCAAAACATCCGCGTCTTCAACACCGAACACCTCTCGCCGCTGTTCGAGCGCGTGATCGTGGCCTCGGGCACCAGCAACCGGCAAACCAAGGCGCTGGCCGCCAGCGTGCGCGATGCGGTGAAAGCCGTCGGCTTCGCCGTGCTGCGCACTGAGGGAGAAGACAATGGCGAATGGATCATCGTGGACTGCGGTGCGGCCGTGGCCCACATCATGCAGCCCAGCATCCGCGAGTACTACCACCTCGAAGAGATCTGGGGCGACAAGCCGGTGAAGCTCAAAGAAGCGGCGGTGAGGGGCTTGCCCAAGGCCAGTGCAGAGCCGCAGGACGAATCCGTTCCTGCGCGTGGCAGCAAAGCGGCCAAGAAATCCACCACCGCCAAGAAGGCCGCGCCTGCGAAGAAGTCTTCGACGGCCAAGGCTGCGCCTGCAGCCAAGCGCGCCGCGCCGAGTGCAGCGGCCGACAAGGCTGCCACGCCGGTGAAGAAGGCTGCAGCGGCCAAGAAGACCGCACCGGCGGCCGCGAAGGCGGCACCGGCCAAGAAGGCAACGGCCGCCAAGACCGCGCCGGCCAAACCCGTACCCGCCAAGAACGCCGTCGCAGCGAAGAAGGCTGCACCGGCCAAGAAGACTGCACCGGCCAAGAAGGCACCTGCCCGCACCCCGCGCGGCGGTTGATTCGTGAAGCTCTGGGTCCTGGCCGTCGGGCAGCGCATGCCGGCCTGGGCCGATGCGGCGTGGCAGGACTTCGCCAAGCGCTTTCCGCCCGACCTGCGCCTGGAACTCAAGGAAATCAAGGCGCAGAACCGCACCGGGAACACAGCCGAATCCTGCATGCAGGCCGAGGCCACCCGGCTGGAAGCTGCACTGCCCAAGGGCTGCCGCGTGGTGGTGCTCGATGAGCATGGCCAGCGCCTGACCACCACCGCCATGGCCGGCCGCCTTCAGGCCTGGCGCGGTGAGGGGCGCGTTGTGGCGCTGCTCATCGGTGGCCCCGTCGGGCTGCACGACCGCATCAAGGCCCTGGCCGATGAAACCTGGCGCCTGTCCGACCTCACGCTGCCGCACGCCTTCGTGCGCGTCATGCTGGCCGAAGCGCTGTACCGCGCCTGGACGGTGACCATCGGGCACCCGTACCATCGCGAATAGCCCCCGTATGCCGCACACCTTCGTCTACCTCGCCTCGCAAAGCCCGCGCCGCGCGCAGTTGCTGGACCAACTCGGCGTTCGCCATCAGGCGCTGCTGCCCGGCCCGGATGAAGACGCCGAAGCGTTGGAAGCTGTGCTTCCGCGCGAAGGCGCCGATGCCTATGTGCAGCGCGTCACCGGGCTGAAGCTGCAGGCTGCGCTGCAGCGCCTGCGCCGCCGCGGCCTGCCGCCCGCACCCGTGCTGTGCGCCGACACCACGGTGGTGCTCGGACGCCGCATCTTGGGCAAGCCCGAAAGCGACGACCATGCGCTGGAAATGCTGATGGCCCTTTCCGGCCGCACCCACCGCGTGCTCACGGCCGTGGCCTTGGGCACAGCCCGCAAGCAGGCCGCTGCGCTCAGCACCTCCCGGGTCGAATTCACCGCCATCCCGCCCCAGCAACTGAAGGCGTATGTGGCCAGCGGAGACCCGCGCGGCAAGGCCGGGGCCTATGCCATCCAAAGTTCAGCCGCCCAGTGGGTCTCGCGCATCGAGGGCAGCTACAGCGGCATCATGGGCCTGCCCCTGCACGAAACCGCCACCCTGCTCAGGCAGCTGCAAGTGACCTTCTGACCGCCATGCAAGACATCCTCATCAACTGGACGCCCCAGGAAACCCGCGTGGCCGTGGTGGAAAACGGTGCCATGCAGGAACTGCACCTGGAGCGCACCCTGGAGCGGGGCCGCGTGGGCAATGTCTACCTGGGCAAGGTGGTGCGCGTGCTGCCCGGCATGCAAAGCGCCTTCGTGGAAATCGGCCTGGAGCGTGCCGCCTTCCTGCATGTGGCCGACCTGCATTCGCAGATTGCCGCTCGCCTGGAACAGGGTGCGGCCGCCCACGCGCCCACGCCCATCGAACGCCTGGTGTTCGAGGGACAGAGCCTGATGGTGCAGGTGCTCAAGGACCCCATCGGCACCAAGGGCGCGCGGCTGACCACCCAAATCAGTGTGGCCGGCCGCCTGCTCGTGTATCTGCCTCAAGACAAACACATCGGCATCTCGCAGAAGATTGAATCGGCCGAGTTGCGCGAGCAATTGCGGCAACGCGTGCTGCGCCTTGCCACCGAGGCCGCGCTGGCTGAGCAGGGCACCGACCCCGCCGGTGCCGACCACGGAGGCTTCATCCTGCGCACCAATGCGGAAGACGCCAGCGACGCAGAGCTTGCCGCGGACATTGCCTACCTGCGCCGCACCTGGGCCAGCATCCGCCTGGGCAGCCAACGCCAACCCGCCGGCACCTTGCTGCATCAAGACCTCACGCTGGCCGAACGGGTGTTGCGCGACCTCAGCAACGACGACACCCACACCATCCGCATCGACTCGCGGCTGCAGTTCGAACACCTGCAGGCCTTCGGCTCCACCTACACGCCGGGCGCGGTGGCCAAGCTGCAGCACTACACCGGCGAGCGGCCCATCTTCGACCTGCACAACATCGACGAGGAAGTCTCGCGCGCGCTGCAGCGCCGCGTGGACCTCAAGAGCGGCGGCTACCTCGTGATCGACCAGACCGAGGCCCTCACCACGGTGGATGTGAACACCGGCGGCTTTGTGGGCGGGCGCAACTTCGAGGACACGATCTTCAAGACCAACCTGGAAGCCGCCGGCGCCATCGCCCGGCAGTTGCGCTTGCGCAACCTGGGCGGCATCATCATCGTGGACTTCATCGACATGTCCCGTGAAGAACATCGCCATGCGGTGCTGGCCGAATTGCACAAGCAATTGGCCCGTGACCGCACCCGCACCACGGTGGGCGACTTCACGAAGTTGGGCTTGCTTGAATTGACGCGCAAAAGAACGCGCGAATCCTTGGCGCATCTGCTGTGCGAACCTTGCCCCACCTGCGACGGACGCGGCCAGGTGAAGACCGCCCGCACCGTGTGCTACGACGTGCTGCGCGAAATCCTGCGCGAAGCGCGCCGCTTTCAGCCGCGCGAATTCCGCGTGGTGGCCAGCCCCGCGGTGGTGGAGATGTTGCTCGACGAAGAGAGCGTGCACCTTGCGGGCTTGAGCGAGTTCATCGGCAAGCCGATCTCACTCATGGCCGAGCCCACCATGAACCCGGAGCAGTACGACATCGTGCTGCTCTAGGGCGCCTGGCGTGAGGGTGCCTTGCCCTAGCGCACCTCGCCCCAGCGCCGGTCAACCCTTGCTGCGCGGCACCCGCCCCATCAGGTAGAACTCGTCATTGGGCCGCATGCCAGTCAGGTTGGCCATGCGGTTGGACAGGCCGAAGAAGGCGGTGATGGCTCCGATGTCCCAGATGTCCTCGTCGGTGAAGCCGTGCGCCTGCAAGGCCGCGAAATCGGCTTCCTCCACTGCAGCCGAATCTACGCACACCTTCATCGCGAAATCCAGCATCGCGCGCTGGCGCGGGGTGATGTCGGCCTTGCGGTGGTTGATGGCGATCTGATCGGCCAGCAGGGGCTTTTTCTCGTACACGCGCAAGATGGCGCCGTGCGCCACCACGCAGTACAGGCAGTGGTTGGCGCCTGAGGTGGCCACGATGATCATCTCGCGCTCGCCCTTGGAAAGCCCGCGGGGTGAACCGTCTTGGGCAGGCGGCTGTTCGGGCTTGAGCAGCAGCGCGTCGTGGTACGACAGAAACGCGCGGAGTTCATCGGGCCGGTGCGCCAGGGCCAGGAACACATTGGGTACGAAGCCCGCCTTGGTTTGCACCTCCAGGATGCGCGCCTTGAGATCTTCGGGCAGGTCCATCACCTGCGGCACGGGCCAGCGGCTGATCGGGCGTGCTGGGGTTTCAGTCATGGCAGGGTCTCCGGTTTGCTTGTGTTGGCCGTGTTGTCCATCAGGCTTCCGTACGGAACTGCAGCGCATGCAGCCGCGCGTAAAGCCCGTTGCGGGCCAGCAATTCCGCCGGCGCGCCATGCTCCACCACGCGGCCGCTGTCCAGCACGGCCACACAGTCTGCGTGTTCGATGGTGGACAGGCGGTGCGCAATCACGATGGTGGTGCGGCCCTGCATCAGCCGCTCCAAGGCGGTTTGCACCGCGCGTTCGCTTTCGCTGTCCAGGGCCGAGGTGGCTTCGTCCAGGATCAGGATGGGTGCGTTCTTGAACAAGGCCCGCGCAATGGCCAGGCGTTGGCGTTGCCCGCCGGAGAGCCGTGCGCCGTTGTGGCCCACCAGGGTGTCCAGGCCCTGCGGCAGTGAATCCACAAATTCCAGCAGGTTGGCGTCCTGCAAGGCCTGGCGGATGCGGTTGCGCCCCACCTGCGCCTCGGCCCCCAAGGCCACATTTGCCGCCACCGAACTGTTGAACAGCACCACATCCTGGCTCACCAGGGCGAACTGTTCTCGCAGGTAGGCCAGGTCCCATTGCGCAAGGGGAACGCCGTCCAGCCGTACTTGACCGGTGCTGGCGTCCAGGAACCTGGGCAACAACTGCACCAGGGTCGACTTGCCGGAGCCCGAAGGCCCAACCAAGGCCAGGGTCTGCCCGGGCTGCACCAGCAGTTGCACGCCCTCCAAGGCGGCAGGGCCCTCGTCCCGGTAGCGCAGTCCCACGCCATCAAACTCGATCTCACCCCTTATGCACGCACCCGGGGCCAGGCGGTGCGTGCCACCCTGCTCCGGCGGGCTGCGCTCCAGCAGATCCAAGCCCCGCTCGATGGCCGCCAGGCCGCGTGCCAGAGGCGCGGCGGCATCACTCAAGTGCTTCAGGGGCGTCACCAGCAGCAGCATGGCGGTGATGAAGGCCACGAAGCCGCCCACCGTACCCTGCTCCTGCTGCCACAGTGCGGCCGTGATCACGCCTGATAGAGCCACCGCCGCCAGCATTTGCGTCAGCGGTGAACTGATGGCCCCCGCGGCCACTGACTTCATCACCAAGCCGCGCAAAGAAAGGCTCTGCTGTTCGAAGCGCTCGCGCTGTGCGCCCTGGGCTTCATGCAGCCGCACGATGCGCCAGGCCAACACATTTTCTTCCACCACATAGGCCAACTTGTCGGTGGCCTCTTGGCCGGCCACCGCCAGGCTGCGCAGCCTGCGTGAAACCGTGCGCATCACCGCCGCCACTGCAGGCGCCAACAGCAGCACCATCAGCGTCAGCGTCCAGTTCAGCCACAGCAAATACGCCAGCAGCGCCACGATGGTCAGGCTGTCTTTGGCGATGCCCAGCACCGCGCCACCCAACTGGTTGGCGCCTTGCTGCACTTCGTACACCACCGTGTTGGTGAGCGAACTGGCGCTGTTGCGCGCATACAAACCCGGCGTGGCGTTCAGCAGCCTTTCGAACAGCGAAGCGCGCAGTTGCAGCACTGCCCGGTTGGTTGACCAGGCCAGGGCGTAGTTGGCCAGGAAGCTGGCAAGGCCTCGGATGAAGAACAGGCCCAAAAGGGTTGCCGGCACCGCCCACAGCGGGAAGCTGCCTTGCTCGCTGAAGCCCTTGTCCAGCAAGGGCTTGAGCAGGGCAGGAATCAGGGGTTCAGTGGCCGCCCCCACAGCGGCTGCAGCCAAGGCAGCCCACACGCCCGGCATTGAGCCCCGCGCATAGGGCGCAAGCCGCCGCAAGCGGGCTCGCCAGGGCAGTTGGGCCGCAGGCACAGTACCGTTGGCGGGTGCAGGGGATTCGGGCTCTGTCATGAGGGGTTTGCAGACACGCGCGATTATCGCGACACCCCCCACCTAAAATTGCGCAATGAGTGATTTCAGCCACACACCCCGATCCATGGCCTTCCACCACCGCCGCCGTTTCTTGACCCTGGCCTCAGCCGCTGGCACGCTGGTGGCCTCACCCGTGGCCGCTCTGGCCCAGTTCCGGGTGGAAATCGGCGGCGTGGGTGCCACGCAGTTGCCTATCGCCGTCGCCCGTTTTCGGGGCGAAGACAGCGCGCCGCAGAACATCAGCGCCATCGTGATGGCCGATTTGGAGCGCAGCGGCTTTTTCCGCCGTATCGAGGCCACCAGCGTCGTGGAGGAAACCGGCCTGCCCGCGATGGGCGAATGGCGCAACCGTGGGGCCGATGCCCTGGTGGGCGGCTCGGTATCCCGTTTGGCCGATGGCCGCTTTGATGTGCGTTATCGGCTGTGGGATGTGGTCAAGGCCACTGACCAAGGCGGCGGCAGCGAAGCGGTGTTGCCGGCCGACCTGCGCTTGGTGGCTCACCGCATCGCCGACAACATCTACGAACGGCTCACCGGTGAGAAGGGTGTGTTTTCCACCCGCATCTGCTATGTGACCAAGCAGGGCCGCAACTATCAGCTTCGGATTGCCGATGCGGACGGCGAGAGCGCGCAGGTGGCCCTCAACAGCAACGAACCCATCATCTCGCCGGCCTGGGCGCCTGGGGGCAAGGAGCTGGCCTACGTTTCCTTCGAATCGCAAAAGGCCGTGGTGTGGGTGCAGAACGTGGCCACTGGCGCGCGCCGCATGGTGGCCAACTTCCGCGGCAGCAACAGCGCGCCGGCTTGGTCGCCCGATGGCAGCCGCCTGGTGATGACGCTGTCTCAGGAAGGCGGCTCGCAGCTCTACAGCCTCAACCGTGATGGCACCGGCCTCAAGCGCCTGACGCAAAGTGCGGCCATCGACACCGAACCCGTGTTCACGCCCGACGGCAAGAGCATCTATTTCGTCAGCGACCGTGGCGGCAGCCCGCAGGTGTACCGCATGAGTGCCGACGGTGGCGCGGCCGAACGCGTGACCTTCAACAGTTCGCAAAGCCTGAGCCCAGCCATCAGCCCGGATGGCCGCCTGCTGGCCTACATCAGCCGTCAGGGTGGCGCCTACCGCCTTGTGGTGCAGCCACTGGACGGAAGCGGCGCGCCCACCGCCATCACCGATTCCACCGATGACCAAAGCCCCAGTTTCGCCCCCAACAGCCGCCTGATCGTCTACAACACGCGGGCCGCCGGGCGCGACCTGCTGATGACCACCACCTTGGACGGTAAAATCAAGGCGCGTCTGGCTTCTACGGGGGCGGATATCCGGGAACCCGCCTGGGGTCCCTTCGGGCGCTGAGTCTGTTTTCGTTACCAAGAGTTGAACATGCGTGCAAATTCCGTTTTGATGGCCCGTGCGGGTCTGGTGGCAGCCGCGGCTGCGTTCGTTTTGGGTGGATGCGCTTCGAGCGTCACCCTTGAAGACGGCAACAAGGTGCCCGTGGAAGACCGCCGCGCCGGAAGCGGTGCAGGTGCCGGGGCCAGCGGCGCGCAGTCGGGCGTGTCCACCGTGAACCTGAACAACAAGCCTGCGGCTGGCGACAACCTCGCACGCGTCGTGTATTTCGACTTCGACAGCTTCGTGGTGCGCGACGACGCACGCACCGTCATTGACGTGCACGCCAAGCGTTTGAGCGGCAACGGCGCCATGAAGATGACCGTGGAAGGCCACACCGACGAGCGCGGCAGCCGCGAATACAACCTGGCCCTGGGCCAGAAGCGCGCCGAGGCCGTAGTGAAGTCGCTGACGCTGTTGGGCGCTCGCGCCAACCAGCTCGAGCCAGTGAGCTTCGGCATGGAGCGTCCGGCGGTGCAGGGCTCTGATGAAGCGGCTTATGCCAAGAACCGCCGCGCCGAGTTGAAGGACCGCTGAGATGCGCATCGGTGTGGCCCTGCAGCCCGGTACCGCGCCTGAACCGCAGTGCGTGGCCCGCGGCGCATGGCGCTTGGCCACCATGGCGGGCTTGGCCCTGTTCGTGGCCGCGGCCTCCATGCCCGCCCACGCCGCCATTTTTGCTGATGACGATGCCCGCAAGGCCATCGTGGAACTGCGCCAGCGCGTCACCCAGATGGATGTGCGCGCGCAGTCCCAAGCTGAAGAGCTGCAGGCCTTGCGCAAGGCGCTGCTGGACCTCAACGGTCAGCTTGACCAACTGCGTGGCGAACTGGCCAACAGCCGCGGTGCGCAAGAGCAGCTCACCCGCGAGCTGTCTGAACTGCAGCGCAAGCAGCGCGACCTGCTGGCCGTGACCGACGAACGCGTGCGCCGGCTCGAACCTGTGAAGGTGACGGTGGACGGCCGCGAGATCACGGTGGAGCCGCAGGAACGCAAGGCCTATGACGACGCCGTGGCGCTGCTGCGCTCGGGTGACTTCAATGCCGCGGCCGGTGCGTTGTCGGCCTTCCTGCGCCGCTGGCCCGCCACCGGCTATGCCGAATCAGCCCAGTTCTGGTTGGGCAATGCCCTGTACGGCAAGCGTGACTACAAAGAGGCCATTGCCGCCTTTCGCGTGACCGCCGCCGCGGCCGAACACCCCCGCGCCGCCGAGGCCCTTCTGGCCGTTGCCAACTGCCAGGCCGAGATGAAGGACAACAAGGCCGCGCGCGCCACGCTGAACGAGTTGATGAAGGCGCACCCCGGCAGTGAGGCGGCCAAGGCCGCCAAGGAACGCCTGGCCGCGCTGCGCTGAACCGCGGAGCCCCTGATGCAGGAAGTGGATGTGGTGGCCTTGGGCCACCAGGTGCTGTGGGCCACCTTTGCCCTGTCCATCATTTTCGGCGCCATTGCGCAGAAGACCCACTTCTGCACCATGGGTGCGGTGGGCGACATCGTCAACATCGGCGATTGGTCCCGCATGCGCATGTGGGCCCTGGCCATCGGCGTGGCCATGCTGGGCTTCAACAGCATGGCCGCGGCCGGCTTGCTGGACCCCACCCGCACCTTTTATACCCAGGCCCGCGTGCCCTGGCTGTCGCTGGCCTTGGGCGGGTTGATGTTTGGCGTGGGCATGGTGCTCGCTTCCGGTTGCGGCAGCAAGACGCTGGTGCGCATCGGTGGCGGCAACCTGAAGTCGCTCGTGGTGTTCACCGTGATGGCCATTGCCGCGCTGGCCGCCATGCGGGGCGTGTTCGGTGTGGCCCGCGTGCAGTGGCTCGACCCGGTGGCCTTCACCATCCCGGGTGGCCAACATCTCAGCGCGGTGCTGGCCGGGGCTGCAGGCCTTTCCGCGGCACAAGGCGCGCTGTGGGCCGGTGCGCTGATCGGCGGCGCGCTGGTGCTGTGGTGCCTCTTCAAACCCGAAGGGCGCAGCAGCGATGTGCTCCTGGGCGGCATCGGCATCGGTGCGGTCACCGCCGCGCTGTGGTGGGTTTCCGGTGTGCTCGGCTTTGTGCCCGAACACCCTGAAACGCTGGAGGCCGTGGTGCTGGCCACCAACTCCAAGGGCATGGAAAGCTTCACCTTCGTGGGCCCCGTGGGCTATGTGGTGGACTGGCTCACCTATTTCAGCGACAAGAGCAAGGTGCTCACCCTGGGCATCGTCACCGTACCGGGCGTCATCATCGGTTCGTGGGTCGTGGCCTGGCACAGCGGTCACTTCCGCTGGGAATCCTTCCGCGGCACCGAAGACCTGGTCAATCACTTGGTGGGCGCGGTGCTGATGGGCGTGGGCGGCGTCACCGCCATGGGCTGCACGGTGGGGCAGGGCTTGTCCGGCGTGTCCACCCTTGCCGTGGGCAGCTTCATTGCGCTGGTCTTCATCGTGGTCGGCGGCGTGCTGGGCCTGAAGTGGCAGACCTGGCGCATTGAGCGCACCCTTTGAACGAGGCCATGTCCGACGCACTCCACGCGTCCCTGGCGTTGGGAGGCAAGGCGGACCACGCGCCGTTTGACGAAGAGCGTGCCTTCGGCGGCCTGCGCCGCCTCTACGGCGCGCAGGGCTACCAACGCATCCGTGCGGCCCGCGTGGCCGTGGTCGGCGTGGGCGGTGTGGGCTCGTGGGCGGTGGAGGCGCTGGCCCGCAGCGGTGTGGCCCAACTCGTGCTGATCGACATGGACCATGTGTCCGAATCCAATCTCAACCGGCAGTTGCAGGCCACGGTGCCCACCCTGGGCATGGCCAAGGTGCAGGCCTTGCGTGAGCGCATTGCGCTCATCCACCCCGGCTGCGATGTGCAGTGCGTGGAAGACTTCGTCACCCCGGAAAACTGGCCTGCCGTGTGGCCCCACCCAGTTGATGCGGTGATCGACGCGTGTGACCAGGCGGCAGCCAAGCGCGCCATGGCCACCTGGGCCTTGCGCCATCGATCAGTGCATGTGTGCGTGGGCGCGGCCGGCGGCAAGCAACTGCCCCAAGCGGTGGCCGTGGACGACCTGGCCAACACCACCCACGACCCGCTGCTGGCTGGCCTGCGCCAACGGCTGCGCCGCGACGGGGCGGCGGCGCGGCAGGGCCGCATCGGGCTGCGCTGCGTGTATTCGGCTGAATCGGTGCAAGCGCCGGTGAGCGGGGAGGGCGCCGAGTGTGCCGCGCCCTCCAGCGACCTCAGCTGCCACGGCTACGGTTCCTCGGTGGTGGTCACCGCGACCTTCGGAATGACCGCCGCCGGTGAATGCATTCGGCAGCTTCTTCTAATTTCAGGCTAGAATCATGGGCTCTGCAGACAGCGGGTCGTTAGCTCAGTCGGTAGAGCAGCGGACTTTTAATCCGTTGGTCGCGTGTTCGAGTCACGCACGACCCACCACCAGTCAGCACGGGGGCTCTTAGCTCAGTTGGTAGAGCAGCGGACTCTTAATCCGTTGGTCGAGTGTTCGAGTCACTCAGGGCCCACCAAATTTCTCCTCGCTCGCTGACGCGGGACGGCAATCGGCATCTTCGCAAGCATGCGATCCTGCCCGCCAGCCTGCTTGTTGGCGCTGTTCAGGCGGCCGCCTCAAGCCGCTGAACTTCTTTCGCGATCGCCTTGCCGTTCTCAATCTCCGCCATCCGCAACTCGTAGGCGGCCTGCAGGTTCAACCAACCCATGGCCTCGCTGCCGAAGTAGCGCTCCAGGCGCAAAGCCGTATCAGCCGACACGCCGCGCTCGCCCTTGACGATCTCGCTCAGGCGCGAGTAGGGTACATGCAGGGCTAGGGCCACGGCGCGCACGCTCACGCCCATGGGCTTGATGTAGTCCTCCAGCAGGATTTCTCCGGGGTGGACAGGACGCATTCCGTTCTTGAACATGACGCACTCCAGCATGGTTCAGGGTTCGAAAGCCACTGGGCCCTCGGTCAGTGTGGGTCTTCGATGAGCACGTCATAGGGACCGCTCTCACCCCACTTGAAGGTCAGGCGCCATTGGTCGTTGATTCGCACATGCCAGGCCCCGCCGTATTCCTTGAGGTCGTTGCCTGGCGCAGCCTTCATGAAGTTCACTGACGGTGCCGCATCGAGCTGGGCCAACTTGCGCTCAGCCACTCGCCTGATGTTGGCGAAGCGGCGACTGGTGCCTGTGGTGAACAGGCGCTCTGTGTCGGCGCATGCGAACGACTGGATCGCCATGGATGAATATTATCTGTTAACCGGTTAGCAGTCAACCTTTGGGGGCGCGCACTCGCGCCATGTCACTCAGGGCCCACCATCCCCATTCGCTTGTTGGCACGCACCTGTTGCGCCACGCGAACCGCGCACCACCCCGCCGCAATTCCCACTGCGTCGGCCAGCGCATCAACCGCGTCACCATACCGCCACCCTGTGGCCGCCTGCGCAAATTCAATGGCCACGCCGAATGCCAGCAGCCCGCTCAGCACGCGCAGCGCGCCCGCTGAGCCGTATGCCCACAAACCCAATACCGTCAACAAGGCAAATCCACCGGCGTGTTGGGCCTTGTCCCAGATGGATGCGGTGAAGGCCGGCAAGCGATCTCCAGGCAGCAGGCTCATCACGGCCAGAACCGCTGCGGCCAGCCAGAAAGTGCCGCGTGCCCATGGTTGCCACCCCAGTGATCGCAGCGGTGACTGATCTGGCAAGCGTGTGGGGTCTTCAGGCGGCGAAGTAGGCGACATGCGTAACATGATGCCTTATGAAAAACACGCTGCGCGACCGCCTGTCAAAGCCCGGCCTCATTTTGGCTCCGGGTGTGCACGACATGGTCAGCCTTCGGCTGGCCGACCGCATGGGGTTTGAGGCGCTTTACATGACCGGGTTCGGCACGGTGGCCTCGCACCTGGGCCTGCCCGACGCCGGCTTGGCGACCTACAGCGACATGTTGGGCCGTGTGCAGGCCATGGCGGGCATGGCGCGCACGCCGTTGATCGCCGACGGTGACACCGGCTATGGCGGCCTGCTCAATGTGCAGCACACGGTGCGGGGCTATGAAGCGGCCGGCGCCCAGGCCATTCAACTCGAAGACCAGGAGTTCCCCAAGAAGTGCGGCCACACGCCCGGCCGGCGTGTGATTCCGATGGAGGACATGGTGCGCAAGATTCGCGTGGCCGTGGAGGCGCGTCGCAGCGCTGACTTCCTGATCATCGCCCGCACCGACGCGCGCACCGCGCATGGCCTGGATGAAGCCCTGAAGCGCGCACAGGCCTATGCGGAGGCCGGGGCCGATATCCTCTTCGTGGAGTCGCCCGAAAGCGTGGATGAAATGCTCCGCATCACGGCTACGCTGAACAAGCCGCTGTTGGCCAATATGGTGGAGGGGGGCCGCACGCCGGTGCTCAGCCCGCAGCAGTTGCAGGACATCGGCTACCGCCTGGCCATCTTCCCGGTGTCGTCATTGCTGGCCGCCGCGCAGGCGATGCAGGACGCCTATGCGCGGCTGAAGGGTTTGGCGATGAGCGCCGGGGCGGGCCACAGTGGCCGCACGGGAAGCGATGCGGCGGAAGGCACTTTGGCGGCAGGCCCCGCCTTGATGCCTTTCTCAGAAATGACCCAACTCATGGGTTTCGAAGACGTTTGGGCCTTCGAGCGCCGGCATGCCCAGGACTGAGGGCACAAGCCGCCCCAGCCTGTGTTTCAGGGCTCTGGTGGTGTCAAGGGCTCAACTCGACGTAATCCACGCGGCTGGCCGGCTCCGGGATCGGCAGCCCATCGGCCTGGAGGCCTTTCAGGTGAAACGCGATGGCGTCACGGATTTCCTGTTCCACTTCAGCCTCGGTGTGCCCCGTTGCGATGCAACCCGGCAGGTCGGGCACATAGGCGGAGTAGTTGCCCGCCGCCTTCTCGATCACGATGGCAAATCGCATGAATGCCTCACTGAAGTTGAGCCTGCTTGAGGATGCTGCGCAGGGTGCCCGGCGCCAAATCGTCGCTGGGTTTGCCTGCCACCGTCACGCGCCCGGGAATCCGGTGATGCTTGAACTGGCGGTGGCTGCCCCGGGTGGCCATGAGCACCCAGCCATTGTCCCGCAGCAGGCGCAAAAGCGCAGCCACTTTCACGTGCATCACCCCGGCTGTCCCAGGTCGGGTCCTTCGTCCTTTGACCTCATACCCTAAGGTTATGGACTGTCGTTCTTGCTGAACACCCGCAAAGGAGTCACCCCGATGAGCCACACCCCCACCACACGCCTGACTCGACGACTGTGGGCACTGATGTTCGTCGCGGCCAGTATGGGCATCAGCATGG
>CAMCTE010000019.1 GCA_945878385.1 Azohydromonas lata NBRC 102462
TATTCGTCGGTGTATGCCTTGCCCTGCAAGGGCAACCCGTATCACTACTATGGCCGCATCACCGCCGAGGATGCGGCCTTCCTACAGGAGGTGGGAGACGAGGTGGTGAGGGCGTTTTTCAGGCGCTAGGCGCGACCGCCCAGGCGCTTGCAGATTTCCAGCACCGCAGCGCTCTGGTTCATCGTGTAGAAGTGCAGCGCAGGCACACCGGCGGTGCGCAGCTGATCGCACAGGTCCGTGATCACATCCAGGCCGAAGGCCTTGATGCTGGCGGTGTCGTCCCCGAAGGACTGCAGGCGCAGGCGCATCCAGCGCGGGATTTCAGCGCCGCAGTTGTCCGCGAAGCGGATGATGCCGCTGCTGTTGGTGATGGGCATGATGCCCGGCACGATGGGGATGTCCGCGCCCAGGGCGTAGGCATCGTCGACGAAGCGGAAGTAGGCGTCGGTGTTGAAGAACATCTGCGTGATGGCCGAATTCGCACCCGCTTTCACCTTGGTGGCAAACGCCGCCAGGTCGTCTTGCGGGCTGCGCGCCTGAGGGTGCATTTCCGGGTAGGCGCCCACCTCGATGTGGAAGTGGCTGCCGGTCTCTTCACGGATGAAGCTCACGAGATCGCTGGCGTAGCGGAATTCGCCGAAGCCGCCATAACCGCTGGGCAAGTCGCCGCGCAGGGCCACGATGCGCCGGATGCCGGCGTGCTTGAACTGCGCGAGCTTGTCGCTGATTGAAGCGCGGCTGGCACCGATGCAGCTGAAGTGCGGCGCGGCCTGATGGCCCTCGGTGAGGATGTCCTGCACCGTCTGCAGCGTGCCGTCTTGCGTGGAGCCGCCGGCGCCATAGGTGACCGAACAAAACTCGGGCTGCAGGGCGTAGAGCTGCTGGCGCACGGCGGTGAGCTTGGCCGCACCTTCTTCGGTCTTGGGAGGGAAGAACTCAAGGCTCAGGGGCAGGCCGATGGTGGAGGCGTGAGTGGTCATGCTGCGGGTTTCAGGGTGTGGCGGCGTGCCGCATGAGGATGAAATGTTCGTTGTTGCCGTCGCCGCCGGTGATGGGGCTGGGCATCCAGGCCAGCACCTGCAGGCTCAACTGCTGAGCCAGTGCACGCAGGCGGGGCTCAATCTCGTGAACGGGCGCGGTGGGCTTGACCAGACCGCCCTTGCCGATGTGCTGGGGCTGCAATTCGAACTGCGGTTTGACCAGCATCAGCAGGTTGCCCATCCGATGAAGCAGCGGCACCAGGGCGGGCCACACCAGCGTTTGGGAAATGAAGGACAGGTCGCCGACGATGAGGTTGAACCCGGCAGAGGGGCAGTCAGTTCCGAGCGGTTCACGGGTCAACTCACGCGCATTGAGGCCTTCGTGCACGCTCACCCGCGGGTCTTGCCGCAGGCGTGGCACCAACTGCCCACGGCCCACATCGACACCCACCACACGGGCCGCACCGGCGTGCAGCAGCACATCAGTGAAACCGCCGGTGCTCTGTCCGATGTCCAAGGCCGTGATTCCATCCAGTTGAGGTCGGTGTGCATCGGCCAAGCCGTCCAGTGCCGACCAAGCCTTGAGCGCACCTTCGAGTTTGAGCCCTGCGCGCGACGCCCAGCGCAGCTCGGCGCGGTCCGTGACTTCGATTTCGCTGCCCAAAGGGAGCGTTTCGCCGGCCTTGCGCGGCGCTCGCCAGCCGGCATCGCCGGAGCCTGGCGCGCGCCACCGGACCGCTCCGCCCTCGATCAGGCGTTGTGCGGCCGAGCGGGTGGGCGCCAGGCCTTGTTCGACGAGGAGTTGGTCGGCGCGCATGGCCGGTGGATGGGCGGCGCATGAGGCGCCGCCCGGTTCCTGCCGATCAATAGCGGTAGGTATCGGCCTTGTACGGGCCTTCCTTCTTCACGCCGATGTAGGCGGCCTGCTCGTCGCTGAGCTCGGTCAGCATGGCCACCACCTTCTTCAGGTGCAGGCGGGCCACCTTCTCATCGAGGTGCTTGGGCAGCACATAGACCTTGCCGTTTTCATAGTTGTCCTTCGTGGTGAACAACTCGATCTGGGCAATGGTCTGGTTGGCGAACGAGGAGGACATCACGAAGCTGGGGTGGCCGGTGGCGCAACCCAGATTCACCAGGCGACCCTTGGCCAGCAGGATGATCTTCTTGCTGGGCTTGGAGCCTTCGGCGGGGAAGATGACGTGATCGACCTGAGGCTTGATCTCGTCCCACTGCAGCTTTTCCAGCGAAGCGACATCGATTTCGTTGTCGAAGTGGCCGATGTTGCAGACGATGGCCTCGTCCTTCATGGCAGCCATGTGCTCGTAGCGGATCACATTCTTGTTGCCGGTGGCCGACACGAAGATGTCGGCCTTGTCGGCGGCGTACTCCATCGTCACGACCTTGTAGCCTTCCATGGCGGCTTGCAGTGCGTTGATGGGGTCGATTTCCGTGACCCACACCTGGGCGCTGAGGGCGCGCAGGGCTTGGGCTGAACCCTTGCCCACATCGCCGTAGCCGGCCACAACCGCCACCTTGCCGGCGATCATCACATCGGTGGCGCGCTTGATGGAGTCCACCAGGGATTCGCGGCAGCCGTAGAGGTTGTCGAATTTGCTCTTGGTGACGCTGTCATTCACATTGATGGCGCGGAACTGCAGCGTGCCCTTGGCCGACATTTCGTTCAGGCGCAGCACACCGGTGGTGGTCTCTTCGGTCACACCGATGATTTGCGCGGCCTTGCGGGTGTACCAGCTGGAGTCTTCGGCCAGCTTTGCCTTGATGGCGTTGAACAGGCAGACTTCCTCTTCACTGCCGGGATTGGCCAGCACGGAGGGGTCCTTCTCGGCGCGCTGGCCCAGATGCATCAGCAGCGTGGCGTCACCACCATCGTCCAGGATCATGTTCGGGCCTTCGGTGGCCGAACCCTTGGGGCCGAATTCGAAGATGCGATGGGTGTAATCCCAGTAATCGTCCAGGGTTTCGCCCTTGTAGGCGAACACCGGCGTGCCGCGCACCACCAGGGCAGCAGCAGCGTGGTCTTGCGTGGAGAAGATGTTGCACGAGGCCCAACGCACATCGGCGCC
This sequence comes from Azohydromonas lata NBRC 102462, assembly GCA_945878385.1. GTDB lineage: Bacteria > Pseudomonadota > Gammaproteobacteria > Burkholderiales > Burkholderiaceae_C > RFTU01. The sequence continues at coordinate 3,065 of CAMCTE010000019.1, forward strand.
CAGGGCCTGCAGCGTTTCCACCAGCACGGCCGTTTGGATGGTCATGTGCAGGGAACCGGTAATGCGAGCACCCTTGAGGGGCTGGGCCTTGGCGAATTCTTCGCGGATGGCCATGAGACCGGGCATTTCGGTCTCGGCGATCTTGATTTCCTTGCGGCCCCACTCGGCCAGGGACAAGTCGGCAACGATGTAATCGTTGTCCTTCAGGGGTTTGACGACGGCGTTCATGACTCTTTGCTCCGAAAATTGAAAGTTGGAGCCTGCTGCGTGCGCTGTCAGACGCAGGCATGCGCGGGGAGTCGAAGGGTGTGTTCGCTCGCCATGCACGCCCAAGTCAAACGGGCCGAAGCAGGGTGAGCGCGGTTGGACACGGTTCCGAGCCTGGGACGTCATTCGTGTTTTCACACGAGCGTCTCGCAGCGCTCCTCGGAAGGTAAATGGAGTCTAACCGAACACCCATTCCCGAGTGCGCAGGGTGCCATGCGACACTGGAACGCGGGGGCATTCTTCGCCAAATGGATCACGCGGCGCGCGGGTCTGCTGGGCAGTGCGGGGACGGGATGAAATTGGGATCCGAGCGGGCCGCTGGCTTGATCTATCTGGCGGTGGGGCTGGGTTTGGCCGCGGCGGTATCGCTTGGGGTGGCCCGGTTCGCCTATGCCCTGCTGCTGCCGGCGATGCGGGCAGACCTGGACTGGAGCTACGCCACGGCCGGCGCGATGAACACGGTGAACGCGGCGGGCTACCTGGCCGGGGCGCTGATGCTGCCGAGGTGGCAGGCGCGGTTCGATGGGCGGCAGGTGGTGGTGGCGGGCGGCGTGGGCACCTGCCTGCTGTTGCTGCTGCACGGGCTGGTGCGTTTGGATGAAGCGCTGTACGCCCTGCGTTTTGCCAGTGGCGTGGCCAGCGCGGCCAGTTTTGCCGGCGGTGGTCTGCTGGCCGCCTCGCTGGCGCAGCGGCCCGGCGGTGCGGAACGCTCGGGCCTGATTCTTGGCATCTACTACGGCGGCACGGGCCTGGGTATCGTGGCCTGTTCACTTGCGGTGCCTTGGGTGATGGACTCGGTGCCCCTGGGCCTCATGGTGCCCTGGCAGCGCGCCTGGGTGGCGCTGGCACTGCTGGCGGCGCTGAGCACGGGGGTGATGGTGTGGATGACCCGTGAGATGCGCAGCCCTCCGGTGAGCGCGTCGCAACGCGAACCGGCCCCGCTGGCCGCGCTGCGCTTCGGCATGGCCGGCTACCTGTGCTTCGGCCTGGGCTACATCGGCTACATGACCTTCATCATCACGCTGCTGCGCGAGCAGGGGCTGAGCGCACCAGTGGTCACGGCCTTCTATGTGTTGCTGGGCTTGGGTGTGGTGGCCTCTTCATGGTTGTGGGCGCGGCTGCTGCAGCGGCACCGGGGTGGGAGGCCCATGGCCACGCTCAACGGGCTGCTGGCGCTGGCCACCGTGCTGCCGGTGCTGTCTGCTCATCCGGTGGTGGTGTTGGCTTCAGGCGCCTTGTTCGGCAGCGTGTTTCTCTCGGTGGTGGCGTCCACCACCGCGCTGGTGCGCCACAACTGCGCGAAGGCGGCCTGGCCTTCAGGCATCGCGGCCTTCACCGTCATCTTCGCGGCCGGGCAGATCGTGGGCCCGGTGATGGTGGGTTGGGTGTCGGATGCCTCCGGGGGTGGCTTGCGCACCGGGTTCTTGATGAGCGCGGCCTTCCTGGCCCTGGGCAGCGCGCTGGCGTCGCGCCAGCGGGCTTTGGCGCCAGCCTCGGCTTAGGCGGTGGCCGTGGAGTGGCGCTTGAAGGTGGGCGCTACGCGGTGCTTGCCGGCTTGTTCGAAGGCATAACCGTAGCCGAGTAGCGAGGCTTCGCTCCAGGCGGGGCCGACGAAGGACAAGCCGGTTGGCAGCACGGCCCCACCCTGGATGTTGACCACGCCCATGGGCACGGTGAGGTGGGGCAGGCCTGCCACGGCTGCAGCGGACGAGAAGCCGCCGGTGGAGTGGTCGCCCGCGCCGAGGTCGGTGAGTGAGGCCAGGCCGCCGCTGGGGGCCACCAGAGTTTGAATGCGTTCCTTTTCGAACAGGGCTTCCAGGCCTTCGGTGCGCGCCAGGCGGCGGCACTTCTCAAGCGCGGCCTTGTAGGTGGGGCTTTCCAGGCCACCGAGCTCGCGCGCTTGCAGGAAGAATTCCTGGCCGAAGTGCGGCATGGTGCGGCTGGCGTTCGCTTCGTTGAAGGCGATGATGTCCTCAAGCGTTCGCACGCGGGCATTCGGTGCGAATTCGGCCATCCACGCGGCCAAGCCCGCCTTGAGTTCGACCAGCAGCACGGTGAGTTCGTCGGCGCTCCAGGTGGCCGGCCTTGGGGCTTGCACATCCACCAGTTCAGCGCCGAGTTGCTTCAATTGTTGGAGGCTGCGCTCGAACAGCGCGCTGACGCCCGCGTGGGGGTTGAGCTGGTTGCGCGCCACGCCGATGCGCACGCCTTGCAGCGCCTGGGGCTGCAGGTTGGCGCTGTAGTTGGGGGTGGTGGGTGCGCCTTGCGTGGCGGCATCCCGCCGGTCGATGGCGCTGATGGCCTGCATCAGGGCGGCCGCATCGGCCACGGTGCGCGTCATGGGGCCGGCGGTGTCTTGCGTGTGCGAAATGGGGATGATGCCGTCTCGGCTGACGCGGCCCACCGTGGGCTTCAGCCCCACCAAGCCATTGCGCGTGGCCGGTGAAATGATGGAGCCGTCGGTTTCGGTGCCCACGCCCAGCACGCCCAAGCCGGCGGCGATGGCCGCGCCGGTGCCGGAACTGCTGCCGCTGGTATTGCGGTCTAGCGCGTAGGGGTTGCGGGTGAGGCCGCCGCGGCTGCTCCAGCCGCTGGTGGAACGGCTGGATCGGATGTTGGCCCACTCGCTGAGGTTGGTTTTGGCGAGTATGAGCGCGCCGGCTTGGCGCAGTTGTTCAACGATGGCCGCGTCTCGTGCGGCGCGGGTGCCTTCGAGCGCCAGCGAGCCGGCAGTGGTTTGCATGCGGTCGCCGGTGGCGATGTTGTCTTTGAGCAGCACGGGGATGCCGTGCAGGGGGCCGAGCCACTGGCCCTTGCGTGCGAGTGCGTCCAGCCGTTTGGCTTCCTTCAGCGCATCAGGGTTGGTTTCGATGATGCTGTTCAGGCGCGGGCCGGCGCGGTCTAGTGCCGCGATGCGTTCGAGGTGGGTTTGGGCGATGGCCAGCACGCTGGTGCGGCCTTCGCGCAGGGCGCGGGCGAGGCTCGTGGTGGTGGCGCGGGCGGGGTCGAGCTTCATGGGCGATTTGGCGAATGCCAGCGGCGCGGCGACCACTGCTGCCGTGGTTCCGAGGGCTTGCAGGATGGAGCGGCGTTTCATGTCCCGACTGTAGGGGGTGTGGGTTTGGCCGGAATCGGGCATGAAAAAAGGCAACCACATCGGTTGCCTTTGGGGGTCAAGCCTTGCCTTACAGGCCCGCTGCGTTCCGCAGCGCCGCAGCCTTGTCAGTGCGTTCCCAAGTGAACTCCGGCTCTTCACGCCCGAAGTGCCCATACGCCGCCGTCTTGGAATAGATCGGGCGCAGCAGGTCGAGCATCTGGACGATGCCCTTGGGGCGCAGGTCGAAGTGCTCGTTGACCAAAGCGGCAATCTTCTCGTCGGAAATGACGCCGGTGCCTTCGGTGTAGACGGTCACGTTCATGGGGCGTGCGACGCCGATGGCGTAGGCCACCTGCACCTGGCACTGCTTGGCCAGGCCTGCAGCCACCACGTTCTTGGCCACATAACGCGCAGCGTAGGCGGCGCTGCGGTCTACCTTGGAGGGGTCTTTGCCGGAGAAGGCGCCACCGCCGTGCGGGCAAGCGCCGCCGTAGGTGTCGACGATGATCTTGCGGCCGGTGAGGCCGCAATCACCCTGGGGGCCGCCGATGACAAAGCGACCGGTGGGGTTGATCAGGTACTTGGTGTCCTGCAGCCACTCTTTGGGCAGCACCGGCTTGATGATCTCTTCAATCACCGCTTCGACGAAGGCGGGCTTCATCTTGGTGCCGTCGCTCATCTCGGGTGCGTGCTGGCTGGAAAGCACCACGGTGTCGATGCTGTGGGGCTTGCCGTCCACATAGCGCATGGTCACCTGGCTCTTGGCATCGGGCCGCAGGAAGGGCAGGCGGCCATCTTTGCGCAACTGGGCCTGGCGTTCCACCAGGCGGTGTGCATAGTAGATGGGCGCGGGCATCAACTCCGGCGTTTCGTTGCAGGCGTAGCCGAACAGCAGGCCTTGATCGCCGGCGCCGGTGTTGAGATGGTCATCGCTGGCATGGTCCACGCCCTGGGCGATGTCGTTGCTCTGCTTGTCGTAGCAAACCATTACCGCGCAGCACTTGTAATCGATGCCGTAATCGGTGTTGTCGTAGCCGATGCGCTTGATGGTATCGCGCGCGACTTGGATGTAGTCGACGTGCGCGTTGGTGGTGATTTCACCGGCCAGCACCACGAGGCCGGTGTTGCACAGCGTTTCGGCCGCCACGCGGGAACGCGGGTCTTGCGCGAAGATGGCGTCGAGGATGGCATCAGATACCTGGTCGGCCACCTTGTCCGGGTGACCTTCAGAAACCGATTCCGAGGTGAAGAGATAGTCGTTGGCCACTTGCTTACACTCCTTGTGTGGGGTTGTCGGACGCGTTGCCGAGCAGTGGAAGCGAGCGGCGAACGCTTTAGCAGAATTTGTGAATCGCCCCGCAAGTAGTTCAATAACTCGGCGATTGCCCCATTATAAGAACCATGACCGTTGTGCTGCATTGGCTTGCCCGCTGGCCCTTGTGGCTTTTGCACGCACTGGGGGCTTTGCTCGGGTGGCTGACCTATGCAGCCTCACCGGCCTATCGCCAACTGCTACAGGCCAATGCCGCCCAAGCAGGGGTGGGCGGCGCGGCTGCGCGGGCTTCTGTGGCACAGGCCGGCCGCATGGTGGCCGAACTGCCTTGGCTGTGGCTGCCGCCGGCAGGGCGCCAAATAGAACACTGGGTGCAGTGGCAGGGTGCACACGCGCTGGACGAGGCGGTGCAACAGGGCCGAGGGCTGGTGCTGTTGACGCCCCACTTGGGCAGCTTCGAAGTGTGCGCGCAGGCCTATGCGCAGCGCTGCGGTGCTCGGGCGCCCATCACCGCGCTGTACCGACCGGCCCGCAAGGCCTGGTTGCGCGAAGTCGAAGAGCGCAGCCGCCAGCGCCCCGGGCTGCTGACTGCGCCGGCCACTCTGGGCGGCGTTCGACAGATGATTCGCGCGCTGCGGCGTGGGGAAACCGTGGGCCTGCTGCCCGACCAAGTGCCGCCGGAGGGCTTGGGCGAATGGGCCTCTTTCTTCGGCATGCCCGCCTACACGATGACGCTGGCCTCGCGCCTGTTGGAACAGACGGGCGCCACGCTGCTGTTGATGTGGGCCGAGCGGCGCCCGCATGGGGCGGGTTGGGTGGTACATGTGCTGCGCCCGCAGGATGTATGGCCCCAAGCGCAGGACCAGGGGGTGGAATCCATCAACCGCTACATGGAAGCCCTGATTCGCCGGGCGCCGGAGCAGTACCTGTGGGGCTATCACCGCTACAAGCAGCCTCGGGGAGGCGCTGCGTGATGGGTGGCAGGGTAGGGGCGAAATGATCGGCGCAATCATGGGGCGCTTGGGCGCTGGGCTGGCATTGGGCCTGCTGTGGCTGCTGCACCTGTTGCCGCTGCCGCTGCTGGCGGCGCTGGGCCGTGGCCTGGGGCGCGTGCTGTATGCGGTGGCGCATTCGCGGCGCAGCGTGGCACGGCGCAATGTGCAGCGCTGCATGCCCGAATGGGACGAGGCGCGGCAGCAGGCCCTGGTGCGTGAACACTTCGAATACCTGGGCCGCAGTTTGCTGGAGCGTGGCGTGCTGTGGTGGGCTTCGCCAGCGCGCTTGCGCCGGTTGATTCAGATCGAAGGCGATGTGCAATTGGCTGAGCGCACCGAAGGCCGCTTCATGTGGGTGGTGCCGCATTTCCTGGCGCTGGAGGTGGCGGGAGTGGCCACACAGTTGTGCCAAAAGCGCTGGGTCACGGCGTTCTACCAGCAGCAGAGCAATCCGGTGTTCGACCACGCCATCCGCCGAGGCCGTTTGCGGTTCAACCAGGGCACGGTGCACACGCGGCACGACAACGCCTTGAAGTTGCTTCGCGATGTGCGCCAGGGCTCGGCCTTTTTGAACCTGCCGGACATGGACTTTGGTTTGAAGGACGCGGCCTTCGTGGATTTCTTTGGGATCCCCGCAGCCACCCTGTTGGCGCCGGCGCGCATGGCGCGCTCGATGAAGATGACGGTGCAGCCGGTGGTGGCCCTGATGCGGCCCGATGGGCGCGGTTATGTGGTGAAGTTTTTGTCGGCCTGGGCCGACTGGCCTGGCGTAGACGACGACCTGACGGCCACGCGGCGACTGAACGCGTGGATCGAGCAGGAGATTCAGGCTCAACCGGCCCAATACCTTTGGGTACACAAGCGGTTCAAGACGCGGCCTCAGGGGCAGGCGCCGTTCTATGGGTGAGGCCACCGGCATGAAACCGATGTGCGTACGGTTGGAAGCCCCGCCGGCCCAGTGCACTTTGATGCGCTGTGGCGCGAACGCGCCAAAGACGCGGTTTGCCCACTGATAATCCCGGCCATGAAACTGCGCTTCACCAAGATGCAGGGCGCCGGCAACGACTTCGTGGTGCTGGATGCCACACGCGGGCCTTTGCCGTTGGACGCTGCGCTGTTGAAGCGATTGGGTGACCGCCGCTTCGGTGTGGGTGCCGACCAGATCCTGGTGGTGGAGCCTGCCCGCTCGCCCGATGTGGACTTCCGCTATCGCATCTTCAACGGGGCCAATGGGCATGAGGTGGAGCACTGCGGCAATGGGGCGCGCTGCTTCGTGCGGTATGTGCGCGAGCACGGTTTGACCGACCGCGACTTGGTGCGCGTGGAAACGATGAACAACCGGCTGGAGTTGCAGATGCAGCCCGACGGCCGTGTGTCCGTGGACATGAACGCGCCCATCTTCGAGCATGAGCGCTTGCCCTTTGATGCTTCGGGCTTGCAGCCTCGGGCGGTGGAGTCTTTCGAACTGTGGCCGCTGCACTTGCCCGACGACCGCTCGGTGGAAGTGGCGGTGGTGTCCATGGGCAACCCGCATGCGGTGCAGCGCGTGGCCGATGTGGAGCAGTTCGATGGGGCCGGTGTGGGCCCGCAGGTGGAGTCGAATCCGCGCTTCGCGCGGCGCGTGAATGCGGGCTTCCTGCAGGTGGTCTCGCGCGCCGAGGTGAAGCTGCGCGTGTACGAACGCGACGCCGGCGAAACACTGGCCTGCGGCACCGGCGCTTGTGCAGCGGTGGTGGCTGGCATCCGCCTGGGTTGGCTGGATGAAGAAGTGGATGTGCACACGCGGGGCGGGCGATTGACCATCGCGTGGCCGTGGGCGCAGCAGGGCCTGGAGGCCCATGTGCGGATGACCGGCCCGGCCGAGACGGTTTTTGAAGGAGAGATTTCACTGTGAACCACGACAACGCAGGCGATCTGGGCGTGCAGGGCATCACCGAGGCCGACATCGCCAACTACTTGGCGCACACGCCCGGGTTCTTTGAGCGGCAGGCCGAACTGATGGCCTCCATCCGCTTGGCCAGCCCGCATGGCACCCGCGCGGTGTCTTTGCAGGAGCGGCAGATGGAGATGCTGCGCGAGCGCATCAAAGGGCTCGAGCACAAGATCATTGAGATGATCCGCGCTGGCCAGGAAAATGTGGCCATTGCTGATCGCCTTCACCGTTGGACACGCAGCCTCATGCTGACGGCCGATGCGCGCGAACTGCCGCAGGTGCTGATCACGCTGCTCAAGCAGCAATTCCTGGTGCCGCAGGCGGCTGTGAAGTTGTGGGGCGTGGCCGAAGGCTTTGGTGACTTGCCGCAGGCGCAGGGTGCCTCGGAGGAGGCGCGCGCCATGGCTCAATCCTTGAGCCTGCCGTTCTGTGGATTGAATTCGGGCGGCGATGTGGTGAAGTGGTTGGACGACGCGCACACCGTGGCCTCGATGGCCATGATTCCGCTGCGCCACGGTGCCGGTGACGGCTGCTTCGGCTTGCTGGTGCTGGGCTCGCCCGACCCCACGCGCTACGCAGCCGACATGGGCACCGATTTCCTGATGCGCATCGGCGAACTGGCCAGCGCATCGCTTTCGCGCTTGCTGCCTTCCTCTCAAGCATGACCGAACCCGCAGCCCCGCGCCACGCCGCGGTGCTGCGGTACCTGGAACATGTGACGGTGGCGCGGCGCCTGGCCCCGCGCAGCGTGGCCATGATCAGCGATGGCTTGTTGCGGCTGGAAGCGCGTGCGGCGCAGGAAGGCGTGCCGCTGGCGGCTGTGCAGCCACACCATGTGCGCGGTTGGTTGGCGCGCCTGCACCAAGGCGGCTTGGCGCCGCGTTCGGTGGCCATCATTCTTTCGGCCTGGCGCGGCTTTTACCGCTGGTGGGGCCGCGAGGGCGGCATCACCGTGAACCCTGCGGATGGCGTGAAGGCGCCCAAGGCGCCGCGGCCCTTGCCCAAGGCGCTTTCCGTGGACCACGCGGTGGCGTTGGCGCAGCACCGCACACCGGCGCGCCCAGGCGCGGCCAACCCGCTGCGCGATGCTGCCTTGGCCGCGCGCGACCACGCCATGATTGAACTGCTTTACGGCTGCGGCCTGCGGGTGGGCGAACTGGTGGGTTTGGACGCCCAGGCCAGTGAGGGCGCCGCCGGTTGGCTGGACCTTCAAGATGCAACGGCGCATGTGACCGGCAAAGGGCGCAAGCGCCGCACGGTTCCGATGGGCGACGCGGCCTTGCAGGCGGTGCGGGAGTGGCTGGCCCACCGTGGCAGCACCGTGCCTGCGCGAGATGCAGCCTTGTTCCTGAACCGACAAGGCCTGCGCCTGAGCGACAGCCAGGTGCGCACGCGGCTGCGCGAAGTGGCCCTGCGGGCGGGCCTTCCCACCTCCGTGCACCCCCACATGCTGCGCCACAGTTTTGCCAGCCATTTGCTGCAGTCCAGTGGCGACCTGCGCGCCGTGCAGGAACTGCTGGGCCATGCGCACATCAGCACCACGCAGGTCTACACCAAGCTCGATTTCCAGCACTTGGCCCAGGTGTACGACGCCGCCCACCCGCGGGCCAAGCGCAAGGGTTGAGTGGCGCGCGGGCCGGTGCCCGACAATCGGCCGCATGAAGATCATCAAGTTGCGCGAAGGCAAGGAGCGCTCGCTTCTGCGCCGTCACCCGTGGGTGTTCCAGGGCAGTATTGCCAAGGGACAGGCCGACCCCGGCGAAACGGTTCGGGTGGAATCGCATGCCGGTGAGTTTCTGGCTTGGGGCTCGTTCAGCCCCACCTCGATGATTCGCGTGAGGGCCTGGAGTTTTGAAGAGGCCGAGCGCATTGACCATGCCTTCTTCAAACGCCGCATTCAGGCAGCACTGGACTTGCGGGCGCGCCTGCCCATCCGCAGCAATGGCGTGCGCTTGATTCATGGCGAGGCCGATGGCCTGCCGGGCTTGATCGTGGACCGCTATGCCGATGTGCTGAGTGCGCAGTTCTTGTCGGCCGGTACCGAGCGCTGGAAGCAGGCGATTGCAGATATTTTGGTGGAGCGCACCGGGGTGGAGCGTGTTTATGAACGCTCGGATTCGGGGGTGCGCACCCTGGAAGGGCTGCAACCGGTGGCCGGCTGGCTGCGGGGTGGTGGGGGTGCGGGTGAGCCGCCCAGTGGCCTTGCCACATCGAGCACCGAAGTCACGACCGAAGTCACGACCGAAATCACCATTGACGAACACGATTGGAAGCTGACCCTGGATGTGGCTGAGGGGCACAAGACGGGCTTCTACCTCGACCAGCGCGACAACCGCCTGCGGTTCGCCCAGTGGGTGCGGCAGTTCGGTTCGCAGCGCGTGTTGAATTGCTATTGCTACACGGGCGGTTTTTCCGTAGCGGCTTTGGCGGGTGGTGCCACCGAGGTGGTGAGCGTGGATTCGTCGGCGCCGGCACTGGCGCGTGCTTCGGCCCATGTGGGCTTGAATGGCTTTGATGCCGCACGCCACCGGGCCTTGGATGCCGATGTGAACCAGACGCTGCGTGATGCGATCAAGCGCGGCGAAACCTTTGACGCCATCGTGCTGGACCCGCCGAAGTTTGCGCCCACCGCCGCGCATGCGGAGCGGGCCGCGCGGGCCTACAAGGACATCAACCGCTTGGCCTTCAAGCTGCTCTCGCCCGGTGGACTGTTGCTGACCTTTTCATGCTCGGGCGGCGTGGGGCCCGAGCTGTTCCACAAGATCGTGGCGGGGGCGGGCATGGATGCGGGTGTGGACGGCTACATCCTGGACCGCATGGCCGCAGCACCCGATCATCCGCAAACGATCTGCTTCCCGGAAGGGGAGTACCTCAAGGGCTTGGCGGTGATCAAGCGTTGAAGCTGAGGCGTTGCAGCTGAGGCGTTGATGCCGGCGCGTGGCCAAGGCGCTCAGCATTGCACGATGTGGGCGCCGTAGCGGGCCATGGCGGCATCGTGCGTGAGCAGTTGCATGGGCTCGCTGAGGGCTTGCGCCACGAGTAGCCGGTCGAAGGGGTCTTGATGCAGCGCGGGGAGTTGTTCCAGCGCCGTGGTGTGCTCGGCTTCTACCGACAAGATTCGATACCCCGCTTGTTTGAAATAGTGCAGGGCTTGCGCGCTGGAGATGGGCATGTCACCGCGGCCCAGCGTGTACTTGATGGCAATTTCCCACAGGCTGGCCACGCTGACCCACACGCTGGCCCGCGGATTGAGGATGAGGCTGCGGGCGGATGCCGACAGCCGGGGGCTGTCCGTGATGGCCCACAGGGCGACATGGGTGTCCAGCAGCAAGTTCACGGGGCTTGGCCTTCGAACAACTGCGCGATGGTGGCATTGTGGGCGTCGATGGAATCGGGCACCACGAACATCCCCTTGGCCACGCCGATGCGCAGCACGGTGGGCGCAGGCTCCATGGCGACCAGCCGGGCGGCGGGCTTGCCATTGCGGGCGATGATGATTTCCCGCTCGCGCCCCTGTTCGATGTCGTCGACCAAGCGCGAGAGGTTCGATTTGGCTTCGAACATGTTGATGGTGGTCATGGGCAGACTTTCAACCAAACCTGAGATAAGGCTAAGTTTAGCTAGGTTTGGTTATTTTGTCTGCCGTGTTGGGTTGGGTTGGGAGGTTATGGCTGAAGTTTCAAGGCCAACCGGGCTGGGCCAGTGCACTCAATCCCGCTTGGTAGGTGTGCCGCTTCACACTGAAGAAGGCCTTGACATGGCGCACATTGGCGTCTGATGTGAGCAGATGTTGGGTGAAGCGCTGGTAGGCGGGCATGTCGGGCACCTGCACGATGAGCACGAAATCGGGGCCCGAGGACACCTGGTAGCACTGCTGCACTTCGGCCTGTTGGCAGGCGAGGCGCGCGAAGGCTTGCAGGGCCTCGTCGCCTTGGCGCTCGAGGCTGACTTCCACGATGGCCACCAGGCCGGGGCCCAGGGCTTGCGGGTGGATAACGGCGATGGTGCGCTCGATAGCGCCCCGTTCCTTCAGGCGCTTGACGCGCCGCAGGGTGCTGGCGGGCGATAGGCCGATGCGGGTGGCGAGTTCGAGGTTGGTGAGGTCGGCATCGGCCTGCAGAACCCCCAGGATGCGGTGGTCGGCTTCATCAAGTTCGAACATATGGGTCAGATATTGAATTTGAATGCAATTTTATTGCTATGAATTGGTGACTCGCAATTAAATTTCTACAAATTGAATAAAACAATACGATCTTGCAGATCGGAATTCATATGATGGCGACCGTTTCTGATCACTTTGGAGTGCATCCATGTGCGGCATCGTCGGCGCGGTTTCCCAGCGCAACATCGTTCCGGTTCTGATCGAAGGGCTCAAGCGTCTGGAGTACCGGGGCTACGACTCGTGCGGTGTGGCGGTGCACCAGGATGGCGGCTTGAAGCGCGCGCGCAGCACCTCGCGGGTGGCCGAACTGCAGCAGCAGGCCGCTGCCGATGGGGTGGCCTCTGGCACCGGCATTGCGCACACCCGATGGGCCACGCACGGGGCGCCGGCGGTGCACAACGCGCACCCGCATTTCTCGCATGGGCCCCGTGCTGAGGAAGGAACGGCCGGCCGCATCGCCCTGGTGCACAACGGCATCATCGAGAACCACGACGAACTGCGTGCTGAACTGCAGGCGCGCGGCTACGCGTTCACCAGCCAAACCGACACCGAGGTCATCGCCCATCTGGTGGACCACCTGTACGCGGGCGACCTGCTGGAAGCCGTGCAGCAGGCCATTGCCAGGCTGCGCGGCGCCTATGCGATTGCGGTGTTCTGCCGCGATGAACCGAACCGGGTGGTGGGCGCGCGCGAAGGTTCGCCTTTGGTGCTGGGCGTGGGTGAAGCGGCACAGGGTGAGTTCTTCCTGGCCTCTGACGCCATGGCCTTGGCCGGCGTGACCGACCAGATCGTGTACCTGGAAGAAGGCGATGTGGTGGACCTGCAGTTGGGCCGTATGCGCATCAGCGCCAAGGCGGCGGGCAGCGGCCGCTTTGAGACCGTGCAGCGCGAAGTGCGCACGGTGCAGGCCCACAGCGGCGCGGCCGAGTTGGGCCCCTACCGCCACTACATGCAAAAGGAAATCTTCGAGCAGCCGGTGGCCATTGCGAACACGCTGGATGCGGTGCAGGACATTCGGCCCGAGTTGTTTGGGGACGGTGCGTACCGCGTGTTCAAGGAAGTGGACTCGGTGCTGATACTGGCGTGCGGCACCAGTTTTTATGCCGGTAGCGTGGCGAAGTACTGGCTGGAATCGGTGGCGCGCATTCCCTGCCAGGTTGAGATTGCCAGTGAATACCGCTACCGCGACAGCGTGCCCAACCCGCGCACGCTGGTGGTGACCATCACGCAAAGCGGGGAAACCGCCGACACGCTGGCCGCCCTGAAGCATGCGCGCTCGCAGGGCATGCTGCACACACTGACGGTGTGCAATGTGGCCACCAGCGCGATGGTGCGCGAATGTTCGATGGCCTTCATCACGCGCGCCGGTGCTGAGATTGGCGTGGCCTCTACCAAGGCGTTCACCACGCAGTTGGTGGGCTTGTTCTTGCTGACGCTTTCTTTGGCGCAGGTGCGTGGGCACTTGAGCGACGAGCAGGAACAGCAGTACCTGAAAGAGCTGCGCCATTTGCCGGTGGCGGTGCAGGCGGTGCTGGCGCTGGAGCCGCAGATCATCGCGTGGTCGCAGGCCTTCACGCCCAAGCAGCATGCGCTGTTCCTGGGCCGCGGCAGCCACTACCCCGTGGCGCTGGAAGGGGCCTTGAAGCTCAAGGAGATCAGCTACATCCATGCCGAGGCCTACCCGGCTGGCGAATTGAAGCACGGGCCGCTGGCCTTGGTGGATGCCGATATGCCGGTGGTGACGGTGGCGCCGAACGATGTGCTGCTGGAAAAGCTCAAGAGCAACCTGCAGGAGGTGCGGGCGCGCGGTGGTGAGTTGTATGTGTTCGCCGATGGCGACACGCGGATTGCGAGCTCAGAGGGTGTGCATGTGATTCGCATGCCGGAGCACTATGGGGTGCTTTCGCCGATTCTGCACACCGTGCCGCTGCAGTTGCTGGCGTATCACACGGCTTGTGCGCGGGGGACGGATGTGGACAAGCCGCGGAATTTGGCGAAGAGTGTGACGGTGGAGTAAGCCTTATCGCCCCACCCAACCCCCACACACCGGAAACACCTGCCCCACAAAGCAGTGGGCGTGATCACTGCACAGATAGGCCGCAAACATCGCGTCTTCACGCGCAGCCACGAGCCGCCCAAGCGGCACCTCACGCGCCAGGCGTTCCTGAAAGCGCGGGTTGGCCTGCACTTCCGGTGGGAAGTAGGTGGGGTTCTCCACGAAATTCTGCGCAATCGCATTGACCTGCACCTGGTGCGGCGCCAGCTCCACGCCCACCGCCTGAACATAGGCCAACTGCGCGCCTCGTGCAGCGCTGTAGGTGGAGGCGCGCTTCATGCCGCGCAGGGCTGAGGCGCTGCCGATCACGAGAATCTTGCCGCTGCAGCGCGCCACCATCTGGGGTGCTGCTGCACGCACCAGGCGCGGCAGTGGGTCTACCAAAGCGGCGACGGCGCCGCGCCACTCGTCTTCGCCCACATCGACGGCCGGCGTGGTGGGTGCGTGGAAGGCCAGGTTGGCCACGAGTACATCGATGTGGCCGGCCTGCTCCACCACCCGTGCGGCCGCATCGAAGCGGGAAAGATCGGCCGTGTTCGCGATAACCTCGGCACCTTGCTCTGCGAAGACTTCGCAAAGCGCCGGGCCCATGAAGTCTTCGGCCTGGGTGATCAGCACCCGCTTGCCCGTGAGTGTGTGCATCATGCTGCCCAGTTTAGGAGGCCTCATTGACCACGACCCCGGGAATTTCCCGCCGCGCCTTTCTGCACCATGGTGGGGCTGCTGTTCTGTGTGGAACTTCGACCGGCTTGAGCGCGGTTGAAGCCTACACGCCCTACGCCCCGCGCGTGGTGGACGCGGCCGGTGCGCAGGCTGATGTGGAACTGTTGGTGCGGGCCCTGCGCACCATCCACCCGGGCCTGACGCGCCGCCGCTCTGCAGACGAAATCGAAGGCGGCTTCGAGCGTCTGCGTGCGGCGGTGCGGGGCCCCGTGGGTGAATTCGAGCTGTATCGCGAAATCTCCGCGTTGCTGGCGCTGATTCAGTGCAGCCACACCAAGGCCGATGTGCCTGCCCGATTCGAGCAATGGCGGCGCCAGCATGCCAGCCATCTGCCCTTGCGCTTTCGCTGGTTGCAGGGACGCATGATCGTGGTGTCGTGTGTGGACCCGCTCTTGGCGCGCGGCAGTGAGGTGCGGGCCATCAACGGGCGACCGGTGGCCGATTGGATGCAGGCCCTGGGGCTCTACATCTCGGTAGACGGCCACACGCCGTGGTCGCGCGACGCGAACCTCGCTGATGACGGCGATCTGATGGGCAGTGGGTTTGACCACTTTCTTCCGTTCGTGGCGGGCCTGCCTCGCCAGTTTGAATTGGATTGGATGAGCCCGGGAGACCGCCGCGAACGCAGGCTGCGCCTGGCACCGATTTCATTTGAGGCGTGGCTGAAACTGCCCCGCGAGGGCCGTGCTTGGCGGGCGAACTTGGCCGACGACACGAACTGGCGCATGGTGCGGCCTCAAACCGGTTACCTGCGGGTGGGTACGTTTGTGAACTACCGAAAGCCAGTGGATGCGCAGGCCCTGTTCAGCCGTGCGATGGGTGAGTTGAAGGCGCAGGGGGCTCAGCGCTTGATTGTGGACCTGCGTGACAACGGAGGCGGCTCAGATGATGCGGCGCTTGCCTTGTTGGACCACCTGGCCCTGCAGCCTTATACCTACCAGCGCGCCATGCGGCTCAAAGCCATCCGCTACGGTGATTTGGAAGCGCACATCGAGACTTGGGGCGACAGGTCAGCCTTGTTCCATGCGCCTGAGGCCCAGTTCACGCGAACGCCGAACGGCTGGTATGAGCGTCGTGCGCAGGACTTTCCCGCGCAGTTGCAGCCACGCCAGCCTGCAGCGGCCGCCTTTGATGGCCAGGTGACGGTGCTGACCAGCCCGGTCAATGCATCCGGGGCCACGATGATGATTGCCAAGCTCAAAGACATGGGGCGCGCCCGTTTGCTGGGCGGCCGCTGCGGCGGCAGCGCCGACGGTCCGACCGCGGGGCGCATCTTCAGCGTGGTGTTGCCAGCCAGTGGCATCCGGGTGCGTGTCCCGGTGGTCTTGAATGTGATGGCGGTGGAGCACTTCGATCCCCGTGGGGGCATCACACCCGATGTGTTCGTGGACGAGACGGTGGAAGACTTTCTGATGGGGCATGACCAGGCGCTGTCGGTGGCGATGCGGGATGGTGTGCCGTGAACGCCGAGTGCTGCAAGGCCTGACCATCCCTGCGCTTCAGGCCCCGTGCCGCACGAGCCAGCTTTCAAATTCCGCATACCACTGCAAGGCGTTGTGCGGCTTGAGCACCCAGTGCCCTTCATCCGGAAACCACAAGAGCCGCGCATCCACACCGCGGGCTTTGAGCGTGTTGTAGTAAGCCAGCCCGTTGTGGTCGGGCACGCGGAAATCCTGCGCGCCGTGGATGACGAAGGTGGGTGTGTCCATCTTCGAGGCGTGCTCGACGGGGCTTTGCGCGGCCAGCCGTTCGGGCTGATCCCAGTAGGTGCCGGCCAGGTCCTTGTGTCGCTGGGTGTAGGAGTCGGCGCTCCAAGTGGCGCGGCGGTCCAGCACGCCGGCGTGGCAGATGTAGGCGCGGATCGGGCCCTTGGGCCAGGGCTTCCAGTGACCGTTCATCCACGCCACCAGGAAGCCGCCGTAGCTGGCGCCTGCGGCATACACCCGTGAGGGGTCGCACCAGAGTTGTCGGCGTATCCAGTTGTCGGCGGCCTTGAGGTCCTTCAATTCCAATTCGCCTTGCCGCCCCAGGATGCTGATGCGAAAGGCCTCGCCGAAGCCGCTGGAGCCGTGGTAGTTCGTCTGCACCACCACATGCCCCTGCGCGGCAAACACATGCGGGTTCCAGCGGTAGCTGAAGGTGTCGCCGGACGCGCTGTAGGGCCCGCCGTGGATCACATGCAGGGATGGGCTGGGGCTGCTGCCCTTGTGGTTGGGTGGATAGGTGATCCACAGCTGCACCTTCTCACCCAACGCGCCCGTGACGCTGCGCTCTTCGATTGCGCCCAGGCGCACAGTGGCCAGCAGTTCGTCGTTGAATTGTTCCAAGCGATGCTCGGCCCCGCCCCGTTTCGCATAGGCGCGTGCCGGATGCTGTGCGCTGTCGCGCACGGTCAGCACCGTGGCCTGCGTGCCGCTGCCTTGCACGCACAAGGCCTGCACCCAACCGCCCTTGACTTCACAGGTGAAGCGGCTGTTGGCCACCTCGTGGCGCCAGGCGTGGCAACGGCCCTGGTCTTCGGCGGTGAACCACAAGGCCTGCCCGTCCTGCTCCCATTGCAGCGGTGGCTGGGGGTCGTGCTGCCAAGGGCGCGCGTCGGACGGGCGGAAGGCGCGTGTGGCCGGCCATAGGGCCAGTTGGCCGTAGCTGGCATGGGCAAAGGGCGTGTCGCCCCGCTGCACCGGCGTGGCGATGCACGCGATGTGGGTGCCGGTGGGGCTGTAGCGCGGTGCATTGAAGTCCCACTGATCATGATGGGCGATGCGCTGGAAGCCGCGGCCCCTGAGGGTGAACTGCACGAGTTCCCACCGCTGGCCACCGGCCTTCACCGGCTGGGGGTCGTGGGTGAACGCGAGGGTCTTGCCGTCGGGGCTGATGTCGAAACAGGCCAGTCCCGGTTCGTCGCGCGGAAGCTCGTAGCCCGTTGCCTCGAACAGGTCAATGACCTTGCCTGTGGTGGTGTCCAGCAGGTGCAGGTGCGCCACGCGGCCCTGTGGCAGGTTGGCGTTCCAGTGGCGGTACTGCGTTTCCTGTGTCACCAGGCCGCTGGCCTTGCGCTGCTTCCATTCCCCTTGTCGCCGGTTCTGGGCGGCTGCGCCCTTGAGTTCAGGCCACACCCAGGCGATGAAGACGATGTGGCGGCTGTCGGGCATCCAACGGAAAGCACCGACACCGGGTTGGTAGTGGCTGATGCGCCGCGCCTCGCCACCGTGCCGGGCCATCAGGTAGAGCTGCGGCGAGGGGTCCTTGTGACCTTCCTGTTCGCGCTCGGCAGTGAAGGCGATGTGGCGGCCATCGGGCGAGTGGGCAGGTGCCCCGTCTCGGGTGCCACAGGTGGTGAGTTGCTGCGGTCCACCTGAACCATCGAGCGGCAGCCGCCACAGTGCCGAGCGCATGCGGTTGTGGTCCATGTCCACCTGGCTGACCGTGCACACGGCCTCGGTGCCATCGGCTGCCAATGAGGCCGCGCCCAGGCGGTCGAACTTCAGAAGGGTGTCGGCGGTGAGGGTCGGCTTCATCCCCTCAGTATCGCGGCGGCGCCGCGCTTTGTGGAGGCCCGATCAGATGTTGGCGCTGAAGCGCGCCAGGATGGGTGCGTGCTGGCGCGGCCACTCCTGCAGGGCGGCGGT
>CAMCTE010000020.1 GCA_945878385.1 Azohydromonas lata NBRC 102462
GACCCGAAGGAAACCTGGGCCCTGATCGTGTGGCTGAACTATGCGGCCTGGCTGCACATGCGGCTGATGAAGGGCCTGCGCGGCACGGTGTCGGCCTGGTGGGCCCTGGTGGGCTTGGCCGTGACCACCTTCGCCTTCCTGGGGGTGAACATGTTCCTGTCCGGGCTGCATTCCTACGGGGAACTCTGATTCCCCTCGAAACCGCAGGTCGACTTGCGGCGTATAGGCTTCAGTGAAATCGACCGGAGCCCCTTCATGGTGATCAAGACCGACCGCGGGTTCGAGCACCCCACCCCCAGTGACATCACCCCGCGCGAGGTGTTCGAGTCGCGCCGCCGCCTGCTGCAGGGTTTGGCACTGGGTGCGGCAGGCCCGTCGATGGCCCTGTGGGCGCAGCGCGATGCGCGGGCCATGACCGCCGGGCCCGGCAAGCTGGCCAAGCTGCCCGGTGTGGCCAGCACCATCGAAGGCGCGGTGGTGATGGACAAGCTCACCGCCTACGAACATGTGGCCGGCTACAACAACTACTACGAGTTCGGCGTCGAAAAGACCGATCCGGCCCGCACCGCTCACACGCTGCGCACCCGCCCTTGGACGGTGGCGGTGGAAGGCGAATGCGCCAAGCCGCGCACCTTCGGCATCGAGGAGCTGCTGAAGCTGGCCCCGATGGAAGAACGCATCTACCGGCTGCGCTGCGTGGAAGGCTGGTCCATGGTGGTGCCCTGGGTGGGGTATTCGGTGTCGAACATCCTGCGCGCGGTCGAGCCCACCGGCAAGGCGAAGTTCGTGGAATTCGTGACCCTGGCCGACCGCACCCAGATGCCGGGCTTGCGTTCAAGCGTACTGGACTGGCCCTACAAGGAAGGCCTGCGGTTGGACGAGGCCATGCACCCGCTCACACTCATGGCCTTCGGTCTCTATGGCGAAGTGCTGCCCAACCAGAACGGCGCCCCGTTGCGCCTGGTGGTGCCCTGGAAGTACGGATTCAAGAGCGCCAAGTCGATCGTGAAGATTCGGCTTCTGGAAAAGCAACCGCGCTCTTCGTGGGAACAGGCCATCGCATCGGAATACGGGTTCTACTCGAATGTGAACCCGAAGGTGGACCACCCCCGCTGGAGTCAGGCGACCGAACGCCGCATCGGCGAAGACGGCGTGTTCCAGCGCAAGCGCCCCACCCTGATGTTCAACGGCTATGAGGCCCAGGTGGGGCAGCTGTACGCGGGCATGGACCTGCGCAAGTTCTACTGACCCGCGGCGCCGCCATGCCCACCCTCGCGGCGTTGGTGCTGCCTTTGAAGCCCCGGGTTACCGCGGTCCTGCTGCACCCTGTAGCCAAGCCCCTGTTGGGGGCCACGCTGATGGCGCCGGCGGGCTACCTGTTGTGGGGCGCGCTGAATGACCACTTGGGCGCGAACCCCGCCGAGGCCCTCATTCGCCAAAGTGGCGAGATGACCCTGCGCTGCCTGCTGCTGACTTTGGCCGTGACACCGCTGCGGGAGATCACCGGGTGGGCTGCGCTGGCGCGGTTCAGACGATTGTTGGGCCTGCTCACCTTCACCTGGGGCCTGCTGCACCTGCTGAGCTACGGCTGGCTGGACATGGGCCTGGAGATGAGTGAGATCTTGCGCGACATCATCAAGCGCCCCTTCATCCTGGTGGGATCACTGACGCTGCTGCTGATGGTGCCGTTGGCAGCCACTTCATTCAACGCGGCCATCAAGGCCTTGGGCGCGGCGCGCTGGAAACGGCTGCACCAGCTGGTCTACGCCGCCGGCATCCTGGCCATCGTGCATTTTCTGTGGATGCGCAGTGGCAAGAACGTGCTGGGAGCGGTGTTCGTCTACGGCGCCATCCTGGTCGTGTTGCTGGCTTGGCGATTGCGGGGACGATTCACCAGCGCAGGAGCCGGGTTCCGATGAGTGCGCCCAGCACGGTCGGGATGGCCATACCCAACACGTACCAAATCGACAGGAACGGTGCAGCCAGTTCGGTGCAGTGGAAGGTGTAGCCCAACGCGCCGATTCCACCGGCCAACAGACCGGCCGCGGCACCGGCCCAGGCCGGCCGGGTGGGCGCCATACGCGCCATGACCCACAAGCTGGCAAGGAACACCGGGCTAGAGACCATGGCAATGTTGCCGGGGCACTCGAGGGCGGTGCTGCCCATCAGAAGGTCGAGTCGGTCCTGAGGGTCGGCGGCCAGGATCTGGGCCAACCCGAGCATCATCATCAGACCAAAGGGCAAGGCCACCCGCGGTACCAAGCCCTGAACTGAACGCCCCGGTCTTGCCAGCCGATCGACTGCCTGCCAAGCCACCGCAATGACGGCCAGGCAGAACGCCCATCGCAGCCAGAGCATGGCAGTGGCCAAGTCTTGTGCATCAAACGTGCGCCAACCCCATGCCTGCCCGGCAATGAGCGCAGCGGCTGCCGTTCCGACTGCGAAAGTCAGGCCCATGCGCTTGTCATGGGCCGAAGGATCAACCGGCGATGCATCGGCAGCCAACAGGTCCATCAGTTGTTCAGTCTTCATGGGGCACTCTTCTTCATCAGCGCAGCCAAGGCCTTGAGGCCGCGGTGTACGCCGATCTTGATCGCCGATTCGGACATGCCGGTGCGCGCTGCCGCTTCTGCCACCGAAAGCCCTTCGAGCTTGGTGTGCAGGATGGGCAACCGGTGCCGGTCAGGCAGTTGACCCAGCAAGCGGTGCACATCCCGATGGGCCTCTTGGACCTGGTCGTCCTGCGCCGCCAGCCATTCGTGGGCCTCGTCCAGGGGGTCAAGGTTGGCATCGGTGCGCGCGTGGCGCCGCGTGAAGTCGATGAGCTTGTGACGCGTGATCGTGTAGGCCCAAGGAGTGAACAACTGCTGCGGGTCGTAGGTATGCCGGTGCAGGTGGATGGCCAGCAGCGATTCCTGCAGGAGGTCTTCCACCTCGGCCGGCATCGCGACCAGCCGCTTGCGCAGGAAGGCCCGCAAGTGCCGACTGAGCAGTTCGAGTGCCTGTCGGCAAGAACGCTGGTCTCCACCGAGGCCGGCCACAAACAGCGACTTGATCTTTTGTTCGGAATCCTGCAAAAGCCACCCACGCGCAACCGCGCACCACAACAGCCCACGTGGGCGTGTTGACGATTATCGGCGTGGACAAGACGGCAGGGCGGCGGCACCACGGTTGTACGCGCAGGGAAGGCAGCCGGTTACAGCCGCCGCGGGCACAACATGTACGAGTGGGCCCCAGCCGAATTTCTCGACTCAGCGGATGAATTCGACGAGGCCGTCCGACAACGGCGCCAGGATCAGCGTGACCAGAGGGTAGTTGTAGTTGCAGGCTGAGGTGGTCGTGCCGGTGTCTTCGTTGGTCTTCCAATACACACGGCGAGCCCCGCCCTGGTCGGTGATACGGGAGACCTGGGGCAGGTAGCAGCGCAGGCCCGTGCCCAGCGACAGCACCAACAGCATGAAGCGCGAGAAATCAACCGGCGGGGTCGCCTTGTCGGCCAGGGGGAACGGGTCGCCGGGGAATTGCGCCGGTGCAGCCTGCCACAGCGCATTCCACTCGCCGGCAGATCGCAGAACGTAGTGACCGCGCGGGATGGCCCGGTAGGTGTTGGGCATCCACTCCTGGAAAGGCACCTCAACCTCGGGCGGTGTGCCGCCGCAAGCCACCAGCCAACCGGGCGGTGCCAGGGGAGCGGCCAGCATCAGGCGCTGAAGCGCCAGACGGCGTGTACGGTCGGGCCTGTTCATGCTGGGGGCGGGCTTACCTCATCAAAACGGCCTTCAGGGCCACGCCGGTGGGCGAAGCGGCCTGCACCACCGCTTCGGGCGGACCGGCCACCACCACCTGCCCACCGGCCGTACCCCCCTCAGGACCGAGGTCAATCACCCAGTCGGCTTCGGCGATCACATCCAGGTCGTGCTCGATGACCACCACGCTGTGACCACCGTCGACCAGACGGTGCAGTACATGGATGAGTTTTTCGACATCGGCCATGTGCAGGCCCACGGTGGGCTCATCCAGAACATAAAGGGTATGGGGCGCCTTCTGCCCACGCCTGCCGACCTCGTCGCGCACCTTGCTCAGCTCGGTGACGAGCTTGATTCGTTGCGCTTCGCCGCCGGACAGGGTGGGAGAAGGCTGTCCCAGTGTGAGGTATCCGAGCCCGACGTCCTTGAGCAACTGCAAGGGATGGGCGATCGAGGGCATGGAGGCAAAGAATTCCACGGCCTCGTCCACCTCCATCTGCAGCACATCGCCGATGCTCTTGCCGCGCCAGGTGACGGCCAGGGTTTCGGGGTTGAAGCGCTGGCCATGGCACTGGTCGCAAGGCACCTTCACATCGGGCAGGAAGCTCATTTCGATGGTGCGCATGCCCTGACCTTCACACGCCGGGCAGCGGCCCTGCCCCGTGTTGAAGCTGAAGCGGTTGGCCGCATAGCCGCGGGCCTTGGCTTCCAGGGTTTCGGTGAAGAGTTTGCGGATGGCGTCCCAAAAGCCGATGTAGGTGGCGGTGCAGGAGCGGGGTGTCTTGCCGATGGGGGTCTGATCAACTTCCAGCACGCGGTCGACAGCACCCCAGCCTTCAATGCCGCTGCAGCCCTGCCACAAAGGGTCGCCCTGGCCCTTCTGCGCCACTGCGGTCTGCACATTGGCCAGCAGCACATCGCGCGCCAGGGTGCTCTTGCCACTGCCGCTGACGCCTGTGACGGCCACGAGGCGGTGCAGGGGCACGCGCACATCGAGGTTCTGCAGGTTGTGCAGACGCGCGCCGCGAAGCTCGAGCGCGGGTTGAACGGGTGTGACCTCGCGCCGCGGGTGCAAGGGGTGTTTCAGTGGGTGCGCCAGCAGGCGGCCCGTGACCGATTCAGGCGCAGCGGCCAAGTCGGCCGCCGTGCCCTGCGCGATCACGCGGCCACCGCGCTTGCCGGCGCTCGGCCCGATGTCGATCAGGTGGTCGGCGCGGCGGATGGTGTCTTCGTCGTGCTCTACCACCACCAGGGTGTTGCCCTTGTCGCCCAGGCGCGCCAGGGCCTTGAGCAGGATCTGGTTGTCGCGCGGGTGCAGGCCGATGGTGGGTTCGTCCAGCACGTAGCACACGCCCTGCAGGTTGCTGCCCAACTGCGCGGCCAAGCGAATGCGCTGGGCCTCGCCGCCACTGAGCGTGGGCGCGGCGCGGTCGAGCGTGAGGTAGCCCAGGCCCACTTCTTCGAGGAAGGTGAGGCGGCTGTGGATTTCGGTGATCACGTCGCGCGCGATGTCGGCTTCGCGACCCTGCAGATTGAGCTGTTCGACCCACTGGCGGGACTGCATGACCGACCACTGCGCCACGCCGGTGATGGGCTCGCCCTGAAAGGTGACGGCGCGCGCGGTGGCGCTGAGACGGGTGCCCTGACAATCGGGGCAGGCTTCATCGATGAGGCCTTCCACTTCGGATTCTTCGGAAGGAAAGTTCTGCTCGCGGCCGCGGTTGTCGTCGTCGCGCACCGAATCGTCGAAGGCCTTGCGCTGTTCGCGGGTGAGCTTGAGGCCCGTACCCACACAGGTGGTGCACCAACCGTGCTTGCTGTTGTAGCTGAACAGGCGAGGGTCGAGTTCCGCATAGCTGGTGCCGCAGGCGGGGCAAGCGCGCTTGGTGCTGAACACGGTGACGCGGCCGATTGAAGCCGTGCTCTGCCCGTCGGCCATGGCCTCCTGCAGGCCGTCCAGCGGGTGCAGCAGGTGCATCACACCCTTGCCGATGTCCAGGGTCTTGCTCAGCAGCGCGCGCAGTTCGGCCTCATTGGCGGGGTCGACGGTGATGTCGCCCACCGGCAGTTCGAGCGTATGTTCCTTGAAGCGGTCCAGGCGCGGCCAGGGGTCGACGGTGAGGAACTCGCCATCGACACGGATGTGGCTGTGGCCCCGGGCCTTGGCCCATTTGGCGAGATCGGTGTAGACGCCCTTGCGGTTGACCACGAGCGGCGCGAGCAGGCCCACGTGTTGGCCGCGGTAGTCGCGCAGGATTTGGGAGGCGATGCTCTCCGGGCTTTGTGGCTTGACGGGCGCACCGTCGTGCACGCAATGCTGCAGGCCGAGCTTGACCCACAGCAGGCGCAGGAAATGCCAGACCTCGGTGGTGGTGGCCACGGTACTCTTGCGCCCGCCGCGTGAGAGGCGCTGTTCGATGGCCACGGTGGGCGGAATGCCGTAGACCGCATCCACCTCGGGGCGGCCGGCCGGTTGCACGATGCTGCGGGCGTAGGCGTTGAGGGATTCGAGGTAGCGGCGCTGGCCCTCGTTGAACAGGATGTCGAAGGCGAGCGTGGACTTGCCTGAGCCACTGACGCCAGTGATGACGTTGAACTGGCCGCGAGGGATGTCGACCGAGAGGCCTTTGAGGTTGTGCTCACGGGCGTTGACGATGCGGATGGCCTGGCTGAGGTGTTGGCCTTCGTGCTCTTCGTTGGGGGAGGAGAAAATGGGGTCAGAGCCGATTTTTTTCTGCGAAAAAATCGGATCCGACCCCAATTTTTCTTCGCGTACCGCGACGACGGTTCCGAGGGCTTGGGCGTATTCGCGCAGGGCAGCGGCAGTGTGGGAAGTGGGATGCAAGGCCACATCGGCTGGGCTGCCCTGGCACACGAGTTCGCCACCGTCTTCACCACCTTCGGGGCCGAGGTCGATCAACCAATCGGAAGCGCGGATCACATCGAGGTTGTGTTCGATGAGGATGATCGAGTGCCCTGCTTCCAGCAGCTTGCGCATCGCGCGCATGAGCTTGGCGATGTCGTCGAAGTGCAGGCCGGTGGTGGGTTCATCGAACAGGAAGAGCGTGCCCTTCTTGGCCACGCGCTGTGAAGGAGACGACGCAGCGTCAGCGAGGAAGCCGGCGAGCTTCAGGCGCTGCGCTTCGCCGCCCGAGAGCGTGGGCACGGGCTGGCCCAGGCGCATGTAGTCCAGGCCCACATCGACGATGGGCTGCAACTTGGCCACCACCTCGCGGTCTTGCTTGAACAGGTCCACCGCCTCGGCCACGGTCAGTTCCAGCACATCGGCCACGCTGAGTTCACGCGGCCCGCGCAGGATCTTCACATCCAGAATTTCATTGCGGAAGCGGCGACCGTCGCAGTCCTGGCAGCGCAGGTACACATCCGACAGGAACTGCATTTCCACATGCTCAAAGCCCGAGCCGCCGCAAGTGGGGCAGCGGCCGTCGCCGGCGTTGAAGCTGAACATGCCGGCGGTGTAGCTGCGCTCGCGTGCGGCCGGCGCGTCGGCAAAGATCTTGCGGAGCTCATCAAACGCACCGACATAACTCGCCGGATTGGAGCGCGCTGTCTTGCCGATGGGGCTTTGGTCCACGAACACCGCGTCGGCCAGCCAATCGGCGCCCAACAGGCGGTCGTGAGCCCCTGGAGTTTCAGTGGCCTTGCCGAAGTGTCGCGCCAGCGCGGGGTGCAGCACATCCTGCATCAGCGTGCTCTTGCCGCTGCCCGACACGCCGGTGACGGTGACCAGGCGTTGCAAGGGAAATTCAACGCTGACATGGCGCAGGTTGTGCTCGCGTGCGCCTTCGAGGATGAGGCGCGGAGTGGACTCATCCACCAACCGCGTGAAGCCACTGCCGATGTGTTGGCGCGCGCCCAGGTAGGCTCCGGTGAGGGTGTCGGCGGCCTTGGCGCCATCGGGCGTGCCGTCGTAGACGATCTCACCCCCGCGCTGGCCCGGGCCGGGGCCCATGTCGATCAAGCGGTCAGCGGCCAGCATCACCGCAGGGTCGTGTTCCACCACCACCAGGGTGTTGCCTGCGTCCCGCAGGCGGTGCATGGCCTGCACGATGCGGTTCATGTCCCGGGGGTGCAGGCCGATGCTGGGCTCGTCCAGCACGAACAGCGTGTTTACGAGTGAAGTGCCCAGCGCGGTGGTGAGGTTGATGCGCTGCACTTCCCCACCGGACAGCGTTCTGCTTTGCCGATCCAGCGTGAGGTAACCCAGGCCTACATCGCACAGGTACTTCAGGCGGTTGCGGATTTCATCAAGCAGCAACTTCAGCGCGTCGTCGAGCATCGACGAAGGCAAGGTGAGCCCGTCGAAGAAGCGGCGCAGGCGGGCCAATGGAAGCTGCATCAGGTCATGCAGGCTCAGGCCATCGAAGGCTTCCAGCTGGCTGCGGGTCCACTGCACGCCCGCGGGCATGAAGCGCTGCGCCGCCGGCAGCACGGCGTCGGCATCGGCCTTGTTGCCGATGCGCCATTGCAGCGCTTCGGTCTTCAGGCGCGCGCCGTTGCACACGGTGCAGGGCGTGTAGCTGCGGTACTTGGACAGCAGCACCCGAATGTGCATCTTGTAGGACTTGCTTTCCAGGTATTCGAAGAAACGGCGCACGCCGTACCACTGCTTGTTCCACTGGCCCTTCCAGTCCGCATCGCCCTCGATCACCCAATGCCGGTGCGCTTGCGACAACTGCGACCAGGCCGTGTCGCGCGGAATGCCATGGGTGCCGGCGTGGCGCATCAGGTCGTCCTGGCATTCGGCCCAGGCCGGCGTTTGCAGCGTCTTGATGGCGCCGTTGCGCAGGGTCTTGCGCTCGTCGGGAATCACGAGGCCCCAATCCACGCCGATCACGCGGCCGAAGCCGCGGCAGGTTTCGCAGGCACCGAAGGCGGAGTTGAAGCTGAAGAGTGCGGGCTGCGGGTCGGCGTAGCGGATGTCGCTTTCGGGGCAGTGCAAGCCGGTGGAATAGCGCCAGGTGGTGTGGTTTGCCGCATGGGCCGCCTCGGGGGCCGCCGCACCTTCGGTTCGCTCGGCCATCACATGGACATTCAAGCGGCCTGACCCGCGCTTGATGCACAGCTCGATGGCCTCCATCAGCCGCACGCGTTCGGCCGATGAGGCGCGGAAGCGGTCGGCCACCACATCGAGGACCTTCTTGTCGCCCTCCACACGTTCGGACTGCACCCGGGTGAAGCCGCTGGCGGCCAGCCATTCCTCTTGCTGCTGGGCCGAGGTGTTGGCCGGCAGCACTGCGGGGAAGGTGAGCACCAGGCGCGGGTCGCCCGCCTGAGCGGCCCGTTGCAGCAGGTCCTGCGCGATGGTCTCGGGCGTGTCGTGCCGCACCGGCAAGCCGGTGGCGCGGTCCACCAACTGCGCCGCGCGGGCGAACAGCAGCTTGAGGTGGTCGTTGATCTCGGTCATCGTGCCCACGGTGGAGCGGCTGGTTCGCACCGGATTGGTCTGGTCGATGGCAATGGCCGGCGGCACGCCGTCCACGCGGTCCACCGCCGGGCGGTCCATGCGGTCCAGGAACTGCCGCGCATAGGCCGAGAAGGTTTCCACATAGCGGCGCTGGCCCTCGGCATACAGCGTGTCGAACACGAGGCTGCTCTTGCCGCTGCCGCTGGGGCCAGTGACCACCGTCATCTCGCCGGTGCGGATGTCCAGGTCAAGGTTCTTGAGGTTGTGCTGGCGGGCGCCGCGGATGTGGATGAGGCCGGAGGTCATGGCAAGCGTGAAGGATCACCTGTTGGGGCGGCTATTTCCCCCCGCAAGAGGGGAAAAGTGGACAGCCGAATCTGCCAGTGTGCGTCAACATGGCGTCGCTTGCCGTGATGACCCGCCAGAAACGGGCCTTTCCCGTACCCCCCTCATATAGGGGGGTTCTCCAGCAAGCCAGTCGGATGCTGCAACCTGGGGCCTGGTCGGCGCGTAATGATGCTATGTGAAGTAACCGCTGCCGTGCAGCATCCCGTTAATGAGTACACACTCACATCCCTTGTATGGAGCTTGATCACATGACCCTTCGCCTTTCCACGCTCGCGCTGGCCACCGCTGGCCTGTTGGCTTCCCTCACCGGCGCTGCCGTTGCCGGCGGCCACACCGCGGCCCCCGCAGCCGCACCGGCTGCAGCGCCCGTCAGCCCCGTGGCCCTGGTTGACCAGTTCGAAGCCACCGGCGGCAAGTTCGAGGGCTATCGCCGCTCGGGCGCCAAGGGCATCTGCGCCATGGGCGAGTTCGTGGGCAGTGCTGAAGGCAAGGCCATCTCCACCGCTTCGGCGTTCAGCGGAGCCAAGATCCCGGTGATCGTTCGCTTCTCGGTGGGCGGCGGCAATCCCAAGGCCCCCGACAACGCCAAGAGCCAACGCAACATGGCG
This sequence comes from Azohydromonas lata NBRC 102462, assembly GCA_945878385.1. Lineage (GTDB taxonomy): Bacteria > Pseudomonadota > Gammaproteobacteria > Burkholderiales > Burkholderiaceae_C > RFTU01. Next base: position 10,131 of record CAMCTE010000020.1, read on the forward strand.
CTGCAGTTCGACTTGCCTGGCGGCGAAGTCTGGCAACACGGCAACATCAGCGCACCGGTGTTTGGCGCAGCCACACCGGCCCAACTGCTGGGCCGCCTGGCTTCCCTGCAGGCCGACCCGGCCACCAAGGCCCCCGATGCCGCCAAGGTCAAGGCCTTTGCCGATGCGAACCCCGAGGTGCTGATCCAGGGCCGCTGGTTCGCCTCGCAGCCGGTGCCTGCCAGCTTCGGCAGCGTGAACTACTGGGGCGTGCACGGCTTCGCATTCACCAACAGCAAGGGCGAAAAGACCGCCGGCAAGTGGATCTTCGAACCCGTGGGCGGCGTGAAGGGCCTCACCGATGACGAAGCCAAGGCCAAGGGCCCCAGCTTCCTGTTTGACGACCTGCGCCAGCGCGTGGCCGCAGGCCAGGTAGCCTTCAACTTCAACCTGGAAATTGCCCAGGCCGGCGACAAGCTGGACAACGCCACCGTGCCGCTGCCCGAGGGCCGCAAGAAGGTCACGCTGGGTCAGTTGAAGGTGACCTCGGTGTCGCCTGACGCCGGTGGCAGCTGCCTGACCGTCAACTTCGACCCCAACCGCGTGCCCAAGGGCGTGGAAGGCCTGGGCGACCCGATGTTGACCGCCCGCAGCGCGTCCTATGCCGTGAGCATGGGCCGACGCCTGGGCGAAGGCGCCAAGCAGCAGTAAGACGAGGGGACGGCTCACCGCCACCCCGCCATGCGCTGAGCGCGTCGGGGGTGGCCGGGCCTGAGCGGCCACTTTGAGCGAAGCGCGAGAAGCGCAGTAAACCAAGTTGTGTGCGCTGGCGCACCAACTTGGGTTGCGCAGCCTCACAGCGATCCGGCCGTTCAGGCCGGTACGGAGCGTCGTGGCCGATCAGGCCCGGCCACCCCCGGCGTGCTCAGCGCGCCACTGGCGCCAACACCGGCACCGAACCCGACCCCTTGGGCATCCCCGCAAACGCAAAGTCCACCTCCGGTGCCAAGCCGGTGACGATGCGCGCCACACTCTTGCCCGAGCCGCACGCATGGGTCCAGCCCAGCGTCCCATGGCCGGTGTTCAGGAACAGGTTCTTCACCTTCGAGCGCCCAATGATGGGCACATTGCTGGGTGTGGCCGGCCGCAACCCTGTCCAGAACTGAGCCTGGTCCAAGTGGCCGGCGCCCGGGAACAACTCTTCCACCCGGCGCAAGATGGCCTCACAACGCACGCGGTTCAGGTCACGGTCGTAACCGTTCAATTCCGCCGTGCCCGCAATCCGCAGGCGGTCGCCCAGCCGCGAAAACACCAACTTGTATTCGTCGTCGGTGAGCGACACCTGGTGCGCCATGCGCGCATCCTTCACGGGCATCGTCACCGAATAACCCTTGGCCGGGTAGATGGGCAACTCGATGCCCAACGGCTTGGCATACAAAGGCGACAGGCTGCCCATGGCCAGCACATAGGCATCGGCCTTGATGCGCTGGAAGCGGCCTTCGCTGTCGGTGGCCTCCACATGGTCGATTTCGCCACCCACCGCGCGCAGGGCGGTGATGGTGTGGCTCATCAGGAACTTCACGCCGTCTTCTTCACAACGCTTCACCAGTTCGCGGGCGAACTGATTGGCGTCGCCCGATTCGTCTTCGGCCGTGTAGGTGGCGCCAGCCAGTTGCGGGCGAATGTGGGCCAGCGCGGGCTCGAGCTTCACGGCTTCATCGGCGCTGATCACGCGGCGGTCGCAGCCCAAGGCACGCATCTGTGCAGCCGGGGCTTCGGCACCCTCGAACTCCTTGGCGTTTGTGTAGAAGTGCAGGATGCCCTGGGTGCGCTGGTCGTACTGGATGCCGCGCTCGGCGCGCAGTTGCTGCAGCGTGTCGCGGCTGTAGGTGCCCAGCCGCACGATCTGCTCGATGTTGTGGCGGGTGCGGGCCGGCGTGCATTCCCGCAGGAATTGCAATCCCCACATCCACTGGCGCATGTCCGCACGAATGCGGAACAGCAGCGGCGCATCTTCCTGGCCCAGCCACTTCAGCACCTTGAAGGGCGCGCTGGGGTTGGCCCAGGGCTCGGCATGGCTCACGGAAATCTGCCCGCCATTGGCGAAACTGGTTTCTGCCGCCGGCGAGGCCTGGCGGTCGATGACCGTGACCTCGTGGCCCTGCTGGCGCAGGAAGTAGGCGGAAGTGACGCCGAGCAAGCCGGCGCCCAGAACGATGACCTTCATGATGCGAGCTCCGTGGGGAATTCAAGTGGGGCGCCTGCCGTGCCGGTGACGGCCTTGGCAGTGGCCAGGAATCGGCGGGTCAGCAGCACCCAGTAGGCGCTGCCGGTGGCGATGTTGTCGTCGTTGAAGTCGTAGGCCGGGTTGTGCACCATGCAGCTGCCCGCGCCGTCGCCATTGCCGATCAGCAAGTAACTGCCGGGCACCTTCTGCAGCATGAAGGCAAAGTCTTCGCTGCCGGTGAGTGCAGGCGCCTGTTCGTTCACCCTTTGCGCACCCACCAGTTCACGGGCCACGCCGCGCGCGAATTCCGTGGGCTGCGCGGCATTGACCAGTACCGCATAGCCAGGGCGCCAATCGATCTCCGCCTTCGCGCCAAAGCTCTCGGCCTGCGCGGTGGCCAGGGCGTGGATGCGAAGGCGCAGCAATTCGCGCACCGAAGGGTCCAGCGCGCGCACGCTGAGTTCGAGCTTCGCGCTGCCCGGGATGACATTGTTGGCTTGGCCGGCGTTGAAGGCACCCACCGTCACCACCGCCGTGAGTTGCGGGTCCACATTGCGGCTGACCACCGTCTGCAGGGCCATCACCAGGCTGGCCGCGGCCACGAGCGGGTCTGCGGCCTTGTGCGGCATCGCACCGTGGCCGCCGTTGCCGCGCACGGTGATGGTGGCGTAATCGCTGGAAGCCATCATCGGGCCTTCACGCAACCACAAGTGACCCTGCGGCACGCCAGGCATGTTGTGCATGGCGAAGATGGCGTCACAGGGGAAGCGGTCGAAGAGACCTTCTTCCATCATCTTCAGCGCCCCGCCACCGCCTTCTTCAGCAGGCTGAAAAATGAGGTGCAGGGTGCCGTCGAAGCCACCGGTTTCCGCCAAGTGCTGGGCCGCCCCCAGCAGCATGGCGGTGTGGCCATCGTGCCCGCAGGCATGCATCAGGCCCGGTCGCGTACTGCTCCAGGGTCGGCCGGTTTCCTCGGCGATGGGCAGGGCGTCCATGTCGGCGCGGATGCCCAGGCGCTTGCCCGATGTGCCGCGCTTCATCGTGCCCACCACACCGGTGCCGCCCAGGCCGCGGGTCACTTCGTAGCCCCAATCCTGCAGCTTGCGGGCCACCAGATCGGAGGTGCGGTGCTCGTCGAAGGCCAGCTCCGGGAAGCGGTGGATTTCGCGCCGCAAGGCGGTGAAGGCCTCGGCCTTGGGGCGCAATTCTTCGAGGGTGGCGGACATGGCAATGGCGTTGCAGGCGTGGGTGGGGCGCGGGCCGACGCTTACTGCGCTTCGAGCTTGATCGACCGGGCGATGGCGCGGAAGCGGGCCGTCTGCGAGGCGTATTCCTTGTCGGCATCGGCCAGGCTGAGCATGGTGGGGATGCTGCCGCCGATCTTGGTCAGGCCCGCTTTGGCGTCGCCGTCACCCATCACGCTGGTGAGCGCCTTGTTGAGTTGCGACACCACGGCCTCCGGCGTGTCCTTGCGCACGAAGTAGCCGGTCCAGGTGTTGAAGCTGAAGTCCTTGATGGCCTTGCTGTCGTTGATGCTGGGGTACTTGGCCAGGAACGGTGCTTCCACCTTGCCCGAGGGCGCCAAGGTGGCCAGCACCTTCAGACGGCCCGCGTCGGCCAGGCCGATGGTCTGTTCGCCCACCACCAGGAAGGACACATCCACCGCATTGCCGCCCATGTCCTGCAGCAGCGGGGCCATGCCCTTGTAGGGGATGTGCACCATCTCGGCGCCAATCTTCTGCGCGAAGTGCGCGCCCAGCACATGGTAGAACGAACCGATGCCCACGCTGCCGTAGGTCAGGGGCTTGCCGGCTGCGGCCGACTTCTTGGCCATCTCCACCAACTCATCCACGCTGTTCACATTCAGACCAGGGCGGGCCAGCACGGCCATCGGCCAGGTGCCGATCATCTGCACGAAACGGAAGTCTTCGGCCTTGTACTTCACGGCCTGCAGGGCCATGGGGGCCAGGATCAGTTCGTTGGGTGAGCCTTGGTACAGGTAGTGCCCGTCTGCGGGCGAGCCCAGCACCTTCTGCGCGCCAAGCGCGCCGCCGACACCGCCGAGGTTTTCGACGATGACCATCTGGCCGAGCGTCTTGTTCAAAGGGCGCTCAACGATGCGCGCGATGGCATCCGACAGGCCGCCCGCGGGGTACGGCACCATCAGGTTCAAGGGTTTGTTGGACAGGCTTTGCGCCCAGGCGTTGCCGCACAAGAAGGCGGCAGCGGCGGCCAGGGCGAATGTGCGGCGGGTGGAACGGAACGGGTGGGTCATGAGGGTCTCCTACACGGTCGGGTGGTTCGGGTTTGAACTCCTGGCCAGCGTCTTTTGCGCTGGACATCGGGCATCGCGGCCTCTTGAGGGTGAATGTATGAACCTCACAGTGCACAGTCCAATGCATTGTTTATTGCATTACGATGCATTCGAATCATAGAAAAAGCGATGACCCTGGTGCAACTTCGGCATTTCGTGGCCTTGGCGGAGGCGGGTTCCTTCAGCAAGGCCGCCACGCGGGTGTTCCTGACCCAACCGGCCCTCAGTCGCAGCATCCAGGCACTCGAGGACGAGTGGGGCGCGGCGCTGTTTGACCGGGTGGGGCGCCGGATCGAGCTGACGCCCTATGGGCAGGAGGCTCTGCCAAAGGCGCAGCGACTGTTGGCCGATGCGCAGGAGTTGCAGCGCACCGGGCGCGAGTTCACCTCTGCAGAGGCCGGAGCACTGCGCATCGGGCTGGGGTCCGGGCCCGGCGCCATGCTCATGGCGCCCCTGCTGCTGACCATGGCGCGCGAACATCCACAGCTGCACCTGGACATCGCGCGCAGCGGCACCGATCTGCTGGCGCAGGCGCTGCGCGAACGCCGGCTGGATGCGTTGGTGGTGGACGCCCGCTCGCTCAAGCCCGCAAGCGACCTCAAGACCGAGTTCCACCACGAAATGCGGGGCGCCTTCATGGTGCGACGCGGGCACCCCCTGACACGGCGCATGATGGGCGGCAAGGCACTCGGATTCGACATGCTGGCCCCCTATCCCATCGCATCCACACCCCTGAGCGATGAAGTGGCGCGCATCATGGTGGAGCGCTACGGGCCGGCTGCCAATCCTGGGGAGTGCGTGACCCTGCGCTGCGAAGAGATCTCCAGCCTGGTCGATGTGGCGCGTCACAGCGATGCGGTGCTCGTGGCGATCCGCGGCGCCGCGCCAGACCTCGTGGAACTGCGCATGCGGCCGGCCCTGCAAGCCACCGCGCGATTCGGGTTGGTGACCCTGGCCGGACGAACGGAGCACCCCGCCCTGGCGGTGGTGCGGCGGGTGATGCGAGACCGGCTGCAGGACGCGCCGGCCTGAGGAGGTTGGGCGGCGGCGCCTGCGGGCTTCCCACCACCACGGCCGCCCCCCAGGCAAACCCCATCCAAACCCCGTTCAAAGGACATTGCGTATCCCCCACAATCCCGGCGATTCAGATTCCCAAATGAGACAGCCATGCGTTCCATCACACGCCGGTCGGTGTTGGCGGGGCTCACCGCCGCCGCACTTGCAGTTCCCTGCCTGAATGTCTGGGCCCAATCCTGGCCCGCCAAGCCGGTCACGATCGTGGTGCCCTTCCCGCCGGGCGGAGGCACCGACGCCTTCGCGCGCCCCCTGTTCGCGGCCATGACCAAGAACGCGGGCAGGCAGTTTCTGATCGACAACAAGGGCGGCGCCGGCGGCACCCTGGGCGCAGGCATCGCAGCGCGTGCGGCACCCGATGGCTACACCTTCTTCATGGGCGCCGTGCACCATGCCATCGCTCCTTCGATGTACCCGAAGCTGGACTACAACATCGAAACCGATTTCGTGCCGGTGGGCCTGATTTCCAGCGTGCCGCAGGTGATCGTGGTGAACCCGGCCAAGGTGCAGGCCAACAACCTGCCCGAGTTCCTGGCCTTCGTGCGCAAGAACCCGGGCAAACTGAATTACGGCTCGGCCGGCAACGGCACTTCGCACCATCTGGCCGGCGAGTTGTTCAAGTTGCAGAGCAAGACCTTCATCACCCACATCCCCTACCGTGGTGCAGGCCCTGCGCTGCAGGACCTGATTGCCGGGCAGGTGGATGTGATGTTCGACGGACTGGGTTCCAGCGCCGCACACATCAAGGGCGGCCGCATCAAGGCCTTGGCCGTGGCGGGCGACAAGCCGGCGCCGGGCTTCCCCAATGTGCCGCCGGCCAAGGACGGCGGCATGCCGCAGTACCAAGTGGCCACCTGGTACGGCCTGTGGGCCCCCAAGGGCACGCCCGCCGATGTGATTGCCGCCATGCAGGCGGAGATGCGCAAGGCGCTGGAATCACCCGAGATCCGTACCAGCTGGACCGGCTTGGGCACCGAAACGCCCAACCTCTACGGCGAGGCCTTCGGCCGCTTCGTGTCCGGTGAAATCAAGCGCTGGGCCGAGGTGGTGAAGGCCTCGGGCGCGAAGCTCGACTGAGATGAACCAGAACCTGTATGCCGCGCTGCGCGCGGGCTTTCCCGCCGACCTGGATGCCGTGGCAGTGGAGACTGCCGATGCGCCAGCGGGGCAGCCTTTCGCACCTCTGCTCTACACCTGGGGCGATCTGGACCGGGCCAGCGCCCGCATCGCCAACCTGCTGGAATTCCTGGAATTGCCCGCGCAATCGCGCATTGCGGTGCAGGTGGACAAGAGCGTGGAAAACCTGATCCTGTACCTGGCGGTACTGCGCTCGGGCCATGTGTACCTGCCGCTGAACAACGCCTACCAGGCCGCGGAAATCGAGTATTTCATCGGCAATGCCGAGCCCGCCGTGGTGGTGTGCTCACCGAAAAATTTCGGCTGGATCAGCAAGGTGGCCTTCCTCAAGGGCACGCAGCATGTGTTCACCCTGGGCGAGGACCGCAGCGGCACCCTGCTGGAGCGCGCGGCGCCCCACTCCGACGAACACACCGTTGCCCCGCGCGCGGCCGATGATTTGGCTGCCATCCTGTACACCAGCGGCACCACCGGGCGCAGCAAGGGTGCGATGTTGACGCATGGCAACCTGTTGAGCAATGCGCAGGTGCTGCAGCGCTACTGGGGATGGAAGGCCGGCGATGTGCTCATCCACGCCTTGCCCATCTTCCATGTGCACGGGCTGTTCGTGGCCTCGCATGGCGCGCTGCTCAACGGCTCGAAGATGATCTGGTTCTCGCGCTACGAGCCCAAGGCGACGATTGCACGGATGGCCGAGGCCACCGTATTCATGGGTGTGCCCACGCTGTATGTGCGCATGCTGGGTGAATCGTCCTTGAACCGGGCAGCCTGCTCGAAGATGCGCCTGTTCATCAGCGGCTCGGCGCCCCTGCTGACCGAAACCTTCCAGGCCTGGAAGGAGCGCACCGGGCACACCATCCTGGAACGCTACGGCATGAGCGAAACCGTGATGCTGACCTCCAACCCCTACCACCCCAAGGACGGCGAACGCAAGGGCGGCACGGTGGGCTTTGCGCTGCCCGGCGTGGGCGTGCGGGTGCGCGACGACCAAGGGGCCGAGTGCCCGCGCGGCGAGATCGGTGGCATCGAAGTGAAGGGCCCCAATGTATTCGCGGGCTATTGGCGGATGCCGGAGAAGACGCGTGAAGAGTTCACCTCAGACGGCTGGTTCAAGACCGGCGATGTGGGGGTGATCGACAAGACGGGCCGCGTGACCATCGTGGGCCGCAGCAAGGACCTCATCATCAGCGGTGGCTACAACGTGTATCCGGCTGAGATCGAAGGCGTGATCAACGACATGAGCGGCGTGGCCGAAAGCGCGGTGGTGGGCGTGCCGCACCCGGACTTCGGTGAAGCGGTGGTGGCGGTGGTCATTGCACAGCCCGGCGCCACGCTGAATGCGGACTCGATCATCTCAACCCTGAAGGCGCGGATTGCGAACTTCAAGGTGCCCAAACGGGTGTTCGTTCAAAGCGAACTGCCGCGAAACGCGATGGGCAAGGTGCAGAAGAACCTCTTGCGGGAGGCCCACCAGGGGCTGTTCGCCTGAGCGGTCACCGGCAACCCAGGCGTTGCCGGTGACCTCGTTTCTTCAACCCCGACACTGCTCCTCGAGGTAGGCCACAGCCTGTTCCACCTGGTCCACCAGGATCAGGCACTGGTCACCGCCGCGCAGCAGAGACAGCGCGGCGTCGATAGCCACGAACTCGCCGCGGATTTCTTCGATGTGCGTGGTGCGTGCCGCACCCTGCAGGCCCTGGCGCATGATCTTGACCACCTCCCAGTCGGCGCGGCCGCGCTGGCATTGGTCTTCGTAGAGGATCACATGATCGAATGAGGAGCCCAGGATGCGGGTCTGCTCGCGCAGGTCGTCGTCACGCCGGTCACCCGCGCCGCTGATGACGACCGTGCGCTTGCCGCCTTCGGCAATCGGCAGGGCGTTGAAGGCCTGCACCAGGGCGTTGATGGCGTCGGGGTTGTGGCCGTAATCCGCCACCAGCGTGGCGCCCCGGTAGTCCATCATGTTGAACCGGCCGGGCGCGTTGTCGGCGTCGTTGACGAAGGACGACACGCCCTTGGCAATGTCGGCCCAGGGCATGTTCAGGCCCCAGCAGGCGGCCACGGCGGCCAGGGTGTTTTCCACCTGGAAGCCGATGGCGCCGCCATGCGTGATGGGCACAGAAGACAGCGGCAGCCGGTACTGCACCTTGCCCTCCACCGCAACCACCTCACCCTTTTCCACGAACACGACCCGTCGGCCCCGCGCGCGGTGGGAGGCGATGCGCGGGTGGTGCGAATCACGCGCGAAATAGATGACCTGGCCGGGGCATTCGTCTGCCATGGCCGCCACCAGCGGGTCGGCCGCGTTGAGCACCGCGTAACCGCTGGGCGCCACATTCTGGACAATCACCTTCTTCACGCGGGCGATGCCTTCGACCGTGTGGATGTGGTTCAGGCCCAAATGGTCGCCCGTGCCCACATTGGTGACCACGGCCACCGAGCAGCGGTCAAAGCCCAGGCCTTCACGAAGGATGCCACCGCGTGCACATTCCAGCACCGCCGCCTGTACCTGCGGGTGCGACAGCACATTGCGCGCGCTGCGGGGGCCGCTGCAGTCACCGCTGTCGGTTTGCCTTCCGCCCACATACACGCCGTCGGTGTTGGTCATGCCCACGGTAAGGCCCTGCGAGGCCAGCACATGCGCAATCATGCGGGTGGTGGTGGTCTTGCCGTTCACGCCGGTGACGGCCACCAGCGGAATGCGGCCATCGTCGCCCGGCTTGTAGAGCTCGGAAACGATGGGGTTGCCAATGTCGCGGCCCTTGCCATAGGAAGGGTTGAGGTGCATGCGCAAGCCCGGCGCTGCGTTCACTTCGACGATCCCGCCGGATTGGTCTTCCAGCGGGCGCTGCACGGTTTCACACACCACATCCACGCCGCACACATGCAGGCCGACCATGCGCGCGGCATCCACCGCACGAGCCGCCACTTCCGGGTGCACATCGTCGGTGACATCGGTGGCACTGCCGCCGGTGGACAGATTCGCGTTGTTGCGCAGCACCACGCGCCGCCCTTTTTCGGGCACGGATTCGGGCGTCAGGTCCTGCTGCACCAGGCGGGCCTTGGCAATGTCATCGAAACGGATCTTGGTGAGCGATGTGGCATGGCCACTGCCTCGGCGCGGGTCGGCATTGACGATGTCCACCAGTTCGCGCACCGTGTGCCGGCCATCGCCAATCACGAAGGGCGGGTCGCGCCGTGCTGCGGCCACCAGCCGGTCACCCACCACCAGCAGGCGGAAATCGCTGCCCGGCAGGAACTTTTCAACCAGCACATCGCCGATGTCGGCCGCAGTAGCGAAAGCGGCATCGAGTTGTTCGCGCGTGGTGATGTTGACGGTGACGCCACGGCCCTGGCTGCCGTCTTGCGGCTTGACCACCACCGGCAGGCCAATGCGCTGGGCCACGGCCCAGGCCTCGTCGGCCGTGGCCGCCGGCGCGCCGATGGGCACAGGCACAGCCGCCGACTGCAGCAGGTGCTTGGTGAGGTCTTTGTCTTGCGCGATGGCTTCAGCCACCGCGCTGGTGTTGTCCACTTCGGCAGCCTGAATACGGCGCTGTTTGTGGCCCCAGCCGAACTGCACGAGGCTGCCGGTGGTCAGGCGCCTGAAAGGGATGCCGCGGGCCACGCCCGCGGAGACGATGGCGCCGGTGCTGGGGCCCAGGCGCAGGTCTTCGTCCAGTTCGCGCAATTCGGCGGCGCAGGCCACGCCATCGAGGTTGGCTGCTTCGGCCGGTGCCGTGTCGGGAGACCAGGCCGCCTGCAGGATCAACAGCACCATGTCCAAGGCACGGCGGGCCACATCTTCTTCGGTGTACTCCACCACCACCAGGTACACGCCGGCTTCAGCCGTGGCTTCGGTGTGGCTGAAGGTGACCGGGCAGCCCGCGGCTGCCTGCAGGGCCAACAGAGTGGATTCCAAGGCATGGGCCAGCGCGATGGCGCCACGGCGCGTGGGCGTGCGCAGGGTGCCCAAGCCCGGGCACAGCGCGCGCAGGCGGTCTTCGAAACCCGCATGGCCATCGACCGAGCGTTCATCGGGTTCGCAGCGAACCTCCATCTCCAGCGCCGTGTGGCGGCTCCAGAAATTGGGGCCACGCAGGGCCCGGGTACGGATCATTTCCATGTTGTGCAGTTCAGGCAATCACGCTTTGGTCGGGGCGCAGTTCGGGGCGGCGCAGTTCGAAGGTCTCCAGGCCCGCCACGATGAGTTCGGGCGAGAG
>CAMCTE010000021.1 GCA_945878385.1 Azohydromonas lata NBRC 102462
TGCCCGGGAGCGCCCCTTGGGCGAAGCCCCCATGCTGGTCGAAGGGGTGGACCTCAAGCGGCAAGCCAATCGCCAGGTGGACATGACCCTGCGAGATTCGCAGCAGCACAGCATCACCCTGAACCTCGGCCCCGAACTGCTGAGCAATGTGCTGACGCTCATCGAGCGCGCACTCGAAAAATCCGAGTGGGGTTTGATCCCGGTCAAACCGCAGGCCTCGCCACCGGCAGGCCAGGCACCTGCGCCGCCTCGCGTGTTGAACTGAAGAGGCTCAGCCTCCCGGCCCCACCCACTGCCAGACCTGCAGCCCGGCCCACCAGCCCACGCCCGTCAGGGCCAGCGACCCCAACAGATGCAGCACGGCCCAGCCCGCCGCCTCTGCCCAACGGGACTCCAGCGCAAAGCCCACCACTTCGGCAGAAAAGGTGGAAAAGGTGGTCAGCCCGCCCAGAAAACCCGTCATCGCGAACAGGCGCACAGCCTTGGCGGTGTCTTCACTCCAGCCCCACGCCGCAGAGTGCGCCAGCGCGGCCGTCAACAGACCGATACCCAAACCCCCCACCCAATTGGCAGCCAGGGTGCCCCAGGGCCAAACCGGCGCATTCCACCAAAGCCCGAACACCCAGCGCAACAGGGCACCCAGGCCGGCCCCCATGAACACCCACACAGGCGCCCAGGCGGCAGCCTGCAAGGTCATCAGGCTGCCCCGGTGGCGGCATTGCCCGCCGCGATGCCCCAGCGCGCCAGGGCCTGGTCGTCGCTCACGCGGGCATCGACCCAATGGGCGCCGTCGGGCGTGTATTCCTTCTTCCAGAAGGGCGCCTGCGTCTTGAGGTAGTCCATCAGAAACTCGCAGGCCTGGAAGGATTCCCCGCGATGGGCCGAAGCCACCGCCACCAGCACGATCTGATCACCCGGCTCCAGCGGTCCGACGCGGTGAATCACCCGGGCTGCGCGAATGTCAAAACGGGAAAACGCCTCGTCGATCATGGCTTCGATGCTGGCCTCCGTCATGCCGGGATAGTGCTCGAGTTCCATGCGCTGCACCGGCGGCGTCTGCCCGGCCGCCACGGCCCCATGCCGGTCGCGCACCGTACCCACGAAGCTGGTCACGGCCCCCACGCCATGGTCGCTGTCATGCAAGGCGCGCACTTCGGCCGACAGGTCGAAATCCGCCGTTTGAATCAGCACACGCGGTGTCTTCACCTCAGCCTCCTGTGACCGGGGGAAAAAAAGCCACCTCTGCACCTTCGGGTACCAGCGCATCGTCCCCGACCATCGCCTGATTGACGGCACAGCGCACCGCCCGTCCGGCCAACAAGGCTGCAGCGTGAGCCGGGCTGGTCCCCGCCAAATGCTGCCTCAGCGAGGCCACTGTCACGGGCGCAAGAAGGCCACTGACCTGTTGCTGCTCGCCCAGGGCTTCGCGCAAGGATGCAAAGTAGCGCACGGTGAGGTTCATGGCCATGAGTCAGGAGGACAGGAGATCAGAAAAGGACAGGAATCGGACGGTCTGCCCCTGCTCAATGGGGCTGCCCGGTGGATTGTCGATCAGCCCGTCGGCCCACACGGCCGAGGTGAGTACGCCAGAGCTTTGATTCGCAAACACATCCAGCCCCCCTTGGCCGTTCAACCGCGCGCGCAGAAACTCCCGCCTGCGGTCGGGCTGCTGCCAGTTGAAGTCGGCGCGCAGATGCTGCGGCTTGAAGGGCTGCGGCGGCATGCCCTGAAGCGCGCGCAACAGTGGCGCAACCGCCACCAGGAAGGTCACGAAGCTCGACACCGGGTTGCCCGGCAACCCGACAAACAGGCACGGACGGGGGCCTTGCGTGCGAACAGAACCGAAGGCCAGCGGCTTGCCCGGCTTGATGTGGTCGTCCTCGCCCACCGACACGCCGCCCGAGGTCAGGATGAGGTCGTGTCCCTGCGCGGCCTGACGCAGCACGCTGCGGGTGGCGTCCAAGCGGTCGGGCACGATGCCCAGGTCGGTGACTTCACACCCTGCGGCCGTGAGCAGCCCGCGCAGGGTGTTGCGGTTGGAGTTGTAAATGGCCCCTGGGCGCAATTGCTGCGGCGGCACCTCTCCAGGCATCACCAACTCGTCACCCGTTGAAAACAGCGCCACGCGGGGTCGGCGCCACACGGACACAGTGGCGCAGCCGACGGAGGCCGCCAAACCCAAGGCCTGGGGTGTCAATCGCGCGCCGGCCTGAAGCACCACGGCGCCGGCCTTTACATCCTCACCACGCCTGCGGACCCACTGTCCCGCTTGGGGTACGGCCTGCACCAACACCTCGCCCAGCGCCGACCCGCCGGTCGAGACCGGCAGCGCCTCGCACTGCTCCTGCATCACCACCGCATCCGCACCCGGCGGTACCTGGGCGCCGGTGAAGATGCGCGCGGCCGTACCGGGCTCCAGGGGCTGACCGACCTGCCCGGCCGGAATGCGCTGCGCCACGCGCAGCCGGGTGCCGGCCTGCGGCACATCCGCAGCTCGCAAGGCATAACCATCCATCGAAGTGTTGTCGCCCGGCGGCACATCGATCATCGAAAGGATGGGCCGCGCCAAGACGCGGTGCAAGGCGTCATACAGGGGCAGATCCTGGGCATCTGCAATTGCGCAGGCTTGCGCGCCGCTGCACAGCCGCTCCAAGGCTTCGTCCAGGCTCATCAGGGTTTGGGCCGTCTTCATGATCTGAACTTCCGGTGGTGGCGGTTGATGGCGGTTTGCAGCCGCCGTCCTTCAGGCATGGGCCTCGATATAGGCTTTCACGCGTGCCACATCCGCAGGCAGCACCGTGAACCGCTTGGGCAGGTTTTCAATCCCTTGGAGGGCCGCAGGTCGATCGGGCTCACAACCCAAGGCTTCGACCAGGGTCTGGGCAAACTTCGCAGGCAGGGCTGTTTCCAGGACCAGCATGGGGACGCCATCCGTGCGCCATTGCCGGGCCACCTTCAGGCCGTCGGCCGTGTGGGTATCGATCATCGCGCCATGGCGCCGGTGCGTGTCGCGGATGGTTTCCAGGCGGTTGGCATGCGAACTCGAACCGGACACGAATCCGTAGGAGCCGATGCGCGCGAACTCTTCGGGCGCCAAGGTGAAGGCACCCTGGCGTTCCACCTGGTGGCCGAACAACTCCTTCGTTCGCTGTCCGTCGCGGCCCAACAGATCAAACACGAAACGCTCGAAATTGCTGGCCTTGCTGATGTCCATGGACGGGCTCGAGGTTTCATGTGTCTCGGCCGTCTTGCGGACGCGGTAGGTGCCGGTGCGGAAGAACTCGTCGAGCACATCGTTTTCGTTGGTCGCGCATACCAGGCGTTCGATGGGAAGCCCCATCATGCGGGCCACATGGCCGGCGCAGATGTTGCCAAAGTTGCCTGAGGGCACGGCAAAGCTGACCTTCTGCGCCTCGCTTGAAGTCGCCTGGAAATAACCCGCGAAGTAGTAGACGACCTGGGCCAGCAGACGCGCCCAGTTGATGGAGTTGACCGTGCCGATGTGCCAATGCGCCTTGAAGGCCAGGTCGTTGGACACCGCCTTGACGATGTCCTGGCAATCGTCGAACACGCCTTCGATGGCGATGTTGTGGATGTTGGCATCCTGCAGGCTGAACATCTGCGCCTGCTGGAAGGGGCTCATCCGATTGTGTGGGCTGAGCATGAACACCTTCACGCCCTGCTTGCCTTTCATCGCATATTCGGCCGCGCTGCCGGTGTCGCCGCTGGTGGCGCCCAGGATATTGAGCACCCGAGACCGGCGGGCCAACTCGTACTCGAACAACTGGCCCAGCATCTGCATGGCCATGTCCTTGAAGGCCAGCGTGGGCCCGTTGGACAGGGCCTGCAGCGCCAAGCCGTCTTCCAAAGGCTTGAGCGGCACGATGGCCTCCGAGCCGAACACTTCCCGGTTGTAGGCCCGGCCGCACATGGCGCGCAGGTCTTCGGCGGGAATGTCGTCGATGTAGAGCGACAGGATGCGAAAGGCCAGTTCGGCATAGCCCTGCTCGCGCCACACGGCGCGCAGCGCCGACAGGCCCGACGTATCGAAGTGAGGGTACCGCTCGGGCAGGTACAGGCCGCCGTCGGGTGCCAGGCCTTCCAGCAGGATTTCGGAAAAATGCTTGCGGTCCGGATGGCCGCGAGTGCTCTGGTAGCGCATCAGGCCAACTCTTCCTTGCGCAGCTTGACGATGGGGGCCAGCACGCTGGTCAGGGCCTGCATCTTCTCCAAGGCGCCGTTCATGCGGCCCTCGGCGGTATCGTGGGTGAGGATGATCAGGTCGGTCTGGTGCTCGCCCTCGGCGGACTCGCGCTGCAACACCGCGTCGATGGAAATGTCGTGTGTGGCCAGCAGGCTCGTGATCTGAGCCAGCACCCCGGCCCGGTCGGCCACCACCAGACGCAGATAGAACGCCGTGACAACCTGGTCCATCGCCAGCACGGGCGTGTCGGCCAACTCACCCGGCTGGAACGCGAGGTAGGGCACGCGGTGGCCGTGGTCGGCCGTGTGCAGCCGCGTGATGTCCACCAGGTCGGCGATCACTGCCGAAGCGGTGGGCTCCGACCCGGCACCCTTGCCGTAGTACAGCGTGGTGCCCACGGCGTCCCCGTGAACCACCACGGCATTCATCGCACCCTCCACATTGGCAATCAGGCGCTTGGCTGGCACCAAAGTGGGATGCACGCGCAGCTCGATGCCGCCGGCGTCGTCCCTTCGCCGCGTGATGCCCAGCAGCTTGATGCGGTAGCCCAGTTGCTCGGCATAACGGATGTCGGTCGCCTGCAGCCGGGTGATGCCCTCCACATGCGCCTTGTCGAACTGCACCGGCACACCAAAGGCCAATGACGCCAACAGGGTGGCTTTGTGGGCGGCATCCACGCCTTCGATGTCGAAAGTGGGGTCGGCCTCGGCGTAGCCCAGGCGCTGCGCTTCTTTCAGCACAACATCGAAGTCCAGGCCCTTGTCGCGCATTTCCGACAGGATGAAATTCGTCGTGCCGTTGATGATGCCGGCGATCCACTGGATGCGGTTGGCCGTCAGGCCCTCGCGCAGCGACTTGATGATGGGGATGCCACCGGCCACCGCCGCCTCGAACGCCACCGTCACGCCGCGGGCCTGCGCGGCTGAGAAGATTTCCGAACCGTGCACGGCCAGCAGCGCCTTGTTGGCGGTGACGACATGCTTGCCTGCGGCGATGGCTTCCAGCACCAGGGTGCGGGCGATACCGTAGCCGCCGATCAACTCCACCACGATGTCGATATCCGGCCGCGCGATGACCGCACGCGCATCAGCCACCACTTCGGCTTGACCCTTGACCACCTCTTGCGCACGGCCCACATCCAGGTCGGCCACCACGGCAATCTCGATACCCCGTCCTGCACGGCGGCGGATTTCTTCCTGGTTGCGCGCCAACACCTCAAAGGTGCCGCGGCCTACGGTGCCGATGCCCAACAGGGCGACTTTGATCGGTTTCATCTTCGATTCACTTTCGACCGGCATGCCCGGTCACTTCAAAAAACGCAAGTTTGCTGGGCGGGGCCCAGGCCTACCCAGGCCTACCCAGGCCTACCCAGGCCTAGCGCGCATGGCGCCGGCGGTATTGGTCCAAGAACCGCGCAATGCGACCCACGGCCTCGGTGAGGTCGTCTGCATTGGGCAGGAACACCAGGCGGAAGTGGTCGGGCTGCGGCCAGTTGAAGCCCGTGCCCTGCACGATCAATACCTTTTCCTCGGCCAGAAGTTCGTAGGCGAATTGCTGGTCGTTGGCGATCGGATAGACCTTGGGGTCCAGCCTCGGGAACATATAGAGCGCTGCCTTGGGCTTGACGCAGCTCACACCCGGGATTTCCGTGAGCAGCTTGTGGGCCAGATCACGCTGTCGGCACAGCCGACCGCCCGGCGCCACCAGGTCCTTGATGCTTTGGTAGCCACCCAGCGCAGTTTGAATGGCCAACTGCCCCGGCGTGTTGGAACACAGCCGCATCGAGGCCAGCATGTTGAGCCCCTCGATGTAATCCTTGGCCCGCTTCTTGTTGCCCGAGACCACCATCCAGCCTGCGCGGTAGCCGCAGCTGCGGTAGTTCTTGCTCAGGCCGTTGAAGGTGAGAAACAGCACATCATCGGCCAGCGAGGCGATGCTGGTGTGGGTGTGGCCGTCGTACAGCGTCTTGTCGTAAATCTCATCGGCGAAGACGATGAGTTGGTGCTGACGGGCAATTTCCACAATCCCCTGCAGCACCTCCGTGGGGTACAGCGCACCGGTCGGATTATTCGGGTTGATGACGACGATGCCCTTGGTTCGCGGCGTGATCTTGCGTTTGATGTCCTCCAGGTCGGGCATCCAGTCGCTCTGCTCGTCGCACAGGTAGTGCACAGGGTTGCCGCCCGAAAGCGAAACCGCTGCCGTCCACAACGGGTAGTCGGGTGCCGGCACCAGGATCTCGTCACCGTTGTCCAACAGCCCGTTGAGGGCCATCACGATCAATTCGGACGCGCCGTTGCCCAGATACACATCGTCGACCGTGACCCCGGTGACGTTCTTTTCCTGCGTGTAGTGCACCACCGACTTGCGCGGCGCGAACAGTCCCTTGCTGTCGGTGTACCCGGCGGCGTTGGCCAGATTGCGGATCATGTCCTGCACGATCTCGTCGGGCGGCTCCAGCCCAAACACGGCCAGATTGCCGATGTTGAGCTTGATGATCTTCTGGCCCTCTTCCTCCATCTGACGGGCCTTGTCCAACACGGGTCCGCGGATGTCGTAGCAGACATTGGCCAGCTTGCTGGATTTGGCAATGGGATTCACTTGGGGGCCCGGGCGTGGAAAAACCTAGAATTTGACCACATGAAGATGCAACCGGACCGCCTTGAGGGCACCAACCTGATCGCCCGCCAGGAACGCGGTCGCGTGTGGGTTCACCAGACGGCTTTTGATGGCAGCGTGCTGGTGCCACACCGCGGCGAAGTGCAGACTTGGCCAATCGGCCGTTTCGAAGATCTGACCGAGGATCACTTTGTTCAGGTGTTGGCGCTCAAGCCGGAACTGGTGATCATGGGCACGGGGGGCCGCTTGCGGTTTCCCAAGCCTTCGCTGTGGCGCGGGCTGATGGCCGCCGGGGTGGGGTTCGAGGCCATGGACACCGGGGCCGCTTGCCGCACCTTCAATGTGCTGGCCAGCGAGGGCCGCGCCGTACTGGCCGCGCTGCTGCTCGATGACTGAGCCCGCGCAGGGGCCCGCTCACATCGGCCGCGGCAAGGTAAAGGCCCCAGTCTGCAGTCCACTATAATTCCGGGTTGACTTCAACGCCCACCGCCCGAACCATGACGCCAGCCTTGAACAAATCCCTGCCGGACATCGATGCGCTTGCCACGGGAGGTGTGAAGTTCACCCCATCGGCGTTTGCCGGCAAGGCCATCGTCCTGTACTTCTACCCGAAAGACAACACCCCGGGCTGCACGACCGAAGCCATGCAGTTCCGTGACAAGCACGCCGATTTCAAGAAGGCCGGCGCGGTGGTGTTCGGCGTGTCGCGCGACAACATGGCGTCGCATGACAAGTTCAAGGCCAATCTCGAACTGCCGTTCGAACTGATCGCCGACACCGAAGAAAAGCTCTGCCACATGTTTGGCGTCGTGAAGAACAAGATCATGTACGGCAAGAAGGTCAAGGGCATCGAGCGCAGTACCTTCCTGATCGACGCGGGCGGCGTTCTGGTGCAGGAGTGGCGCGGCATCAAGGTGGCCGGCCATGTGGACGAGGTGCTCGAGGCCGTCAAGTCCCTGAAAAAGACGGCCTGAAGAGCGAGCAGCCTGCGGTGAGTGCCCACTGCTGATTTCCCTGCCTGCGGCAGGATGGCCGGTGCCTTATAGTGTCCTCATGCGAGGTACGCACTGCCCCGTTTCCCACCCGAGTTTTGACCCTCGAAGGCCGCGGTTCCCCGCGGCCTTTTTGTTTTGAGCCTCCATGCCCCTGCCCAAACCCCCCGTCAGCAAAGCCACCCTCCTGTCCCCAGCGGACTACAACAGCAAGACACCGCGGCGCAGCGCGCCTGATACCGACACTGTTTCCGCCGCAAACCTCGCAACGGTTGCGGTCACGGCCACGGCGCCCGCCGCCGCCCGTGGAAAGGCACCGGCACCGGCACCGGCACCGGCGGCACCCCGCGCACCGGCGCCTGCTCGAGCCAGCGCCCCGGCGCCCAGGGCCAAGGAAGCGACTCGCAGCAAAAAGTCCGCGGCCACACCGGTGGCCAGCAAGCTGTTCGTGCTGGACACCAATGTGCTGATGCACGACCCCATGTCGATCTTCCGGTTCGAAGAGCACGATGTCTTCCTGCCGATGATCACGCTCGAGGAACTCGACGGCCACAAAAAGGGCATGAGCGAGGTGTCTCGGAATGTCCGCCAGGTCAGCCGCGAACTCGATGGCTTGGCGGCCGATGGACTGCCCGACCCCACACAAGGCATTCCCCTGGCCAAGACCGGCCACCGCGAGGCCAGTGGCCGGCTCTTTTTCCAGACCACCTTCATGGATACGCGGTTGCCCGAGGGGCTGCCGCAGGGCAAGGCGGACAACCAGATCCTGGGCGTGGTGCAGGCCCTGCGCGCACAGGTCACCGACCGCGAGGTGGTGTTGGTGTCCAAAGACATCAACATGCGCATCAAGGCGCGTGCCTTGGGCCTGCCCGCAGAAGACTACTTCAACGACAAGACGCTCGAAGACGGTGACCTGCTCTACACCGGTGTCCAAGCCCTGCCCTCC
The DNA here is from genome assembly GCA_945878385.1 of Azohydromonas lata NBRC 102462. Lineage (GTDB taxonomy): Bacteria > Pseudomonadota > Gammaproteobacteria > Burkholderiales > Burkholderiaceae_C > RFTU01. The sequence continues at coordinate 8,762 of CAMCTE010000021.1, forward strand.
GACTTCTGGGAGCACCATGGCAAAACCATGGAGAGCTGGCAGCAAGGAGGCAGTACCTACTACCGCATCTCAGGCCCCCTGGTGCCGTCCCTGCTGATCAACCAGTTCGTCTACCTGGAAGCACCCGGCGCTGCGCCGCTGTACGCCCGCGTGACCGAGATCACCGGCAAGACCGCCGTGCTGCGCACCCTGCGCGAATTCACGCACCAGAAGAACGCCGTCTGGGGCGTCACGGCGCGCAACCGTGAACAGAATTTCGCGCTGAACCTGCTCATGGACCCGGACTGCGACTTCATCACGCTCACCGGTACCGCGGGCACCGGCAAGACCCTGATGACGCTGGCCGCAGGCCTGGCCCAGGTGTTGGACGACCGGCGCTACACCGAGATCATCGTCACCCGCGTGACCGTTCCCGTAGGCGAAGACATCGGTTTTCTGCCGGGCACCGAAGAAGAGAAGATGGGCCCTTGGATGGGCGCGCTCGACGACAACTTGGAAGTGCTGGCACGCAGCGATGGGGCGGCCGGCGAGTGGGGCCGTGCAGCCACGAACGATCTGGTGCGCAGCAAGATCAAGATCAAAAGCCTGAACTTCATGCGCGGGCGCACCTTCCTGAACAAGTTCGTCATCATCGACGAGGCGCAGAACCTGACGCCCAAGCAGATGAAGACCCTGATCACACGGGCCGGCCCCGGCACCAAGATCGTGTGCCTGGGCAACCTGGCACAAATCGACACGCCGTATCTGACCGAAGGATCCTCAGGCCTGACTTATGCGGTTGACCGGTTCAAAGGCTGGCCGCATTCGGGCCATGTGACCCTGGCCCGAGGCGAGCGCTCTCGCCTGGCCGACTACGCATCCGAGGTTCTTTAGCTACCTTGCACCAGGTCCTTGACCTGTTGCAAGGCCGTCGGGTCTTCAATGGTGGTGAGGTCGCCGGGGTCGCGTCCCTCGCAAACGGCTTGAATCGCCCGCCGCAGCAGTTTGCCTGAGCGCGTCTTGGGCAACAGCGTCACGAAGCGCACTCGGGCCGGGCGAGCCACTGCGCCCAACTGCTCGTCCACCACCTTCATGATCTCGCCTTCGAGTTTCAAGGCATCGTTCGGCGTGGCGGCCTTGGACGGGTCTTTCAGCACCGCAAAGGCCATCGCCACCTGCCCCTTGAGCTGATCGGCCACCCCCACCACGGCCACTTCGGCCACCTGGGCATGGCTGCTGATGCTCTCTTCGATTTCGCGCGTGCCCAGGCGGTGGCCGGCCACATTGATCACATCATCGGTGCGTCCCAGGATGAAGTAGTAACCGTCTTGGTCTCGAATGCCCCAGTCGAAGGTGCTGTAGACCTGGCGCCCCGGAATGCTCTTCCAGTAGGTGTTCACATAGCGGGCGTCGTCGCGCCAGACGGTCTGCATGAAGCCCGGCGGCAGGGGCCCCTCAATAGCCACCACGCCCTTTTCATTGGCGCCGGTCAGCTCTTCACCGGTGCTCTCGTTGAAGAGTTTCACGTTGAAGCCGTACATGGGGATGCCGGGGCTGCCGAACTTGCTGGCCTTTTGTTCGACGCCGTTGGCAATCGTCAGTACCGGGGCACCGGTCTCGGTCTGCCAGTAGTTGTCGATGATCGGGCGCTTGAGCGCATCGGAAATCCACTGTGCGGTGGGCTCGTCGAGCGGTTCACCAGACAGGAACAATGCGCGCAATGAACTCAGGTCGTATTTCGACAAGTAGGCCGGGTCCTGCTTCTTGAGCACCCGCACCGCCGTGGGGGCGCTGAACATGGCCGTGACCTTGTACTTTTCCACCAGGCTCCACCAGATGCCGGCATCCGGTCGAATGGGCAAGCCCTCGTACATGATGGTGGCCATGCCATTGAGCAGTGGCCCGTAGATGATGTAACTGTGGCCCACCACCCAGCCGATGTCGCTGGTGGAGAAGTAGGTTTCACCAGGGTTGCACATGAAAATGTGCTTCATCGAGGCGGCCACATTGACCATGTAGCCGCCCGTGTCGCGCTGCACGCCCTTGGGGCGGCCAGTGGTGCCGCTGGTGTACAGCGTGTAGCTGGGGTGCGCTGCCTCCACCCATTCACAAGGTACGGCCACACCCGCAAGCCCTGCGGCCAGTAAGGCGTAGTCTTCGTCCCGGCCTGCGGTCATGGGCATTTCGGCCAGGCCGCGGTTGACCATCAGCACCTTGCTGGGTTTGCTTTGGGCCAGATTGATGGCTTCATCAAGCAGGCCCTTGTAGGGCACCACCTTGCCGCCGCGGCTGCCCGCGTCGGCACTCACGATCACCTTGGGTTGGGCATCATCGATGCGGCTGGCCAGCGACACGCTGGCAAAGCCGCCGAAGACGACTGAGTGGATGGCCCCGATGCGCACACAGGCCAGCATGGCAAAAGCAGCCTCCGGGATCATCGGCATGTAGATGAGCACGCGGTCGCCCTTGCCCACACCCTGCGCCTTGAGCACGGCGGCCATCTTCTGCACTTCGGTGTGCAGTTGCGCGTAGGTGTAGGTGACCTCGCGGTCGACCTCGGTCGACACCCAGATCAAGGCGTTCTGATCCGCACGGTCCTTGAGATGCCGGTCCACCGCGTTGTGGCACAGATTGGTGGTGCCGCCCGCATACCAGTGGGTGAACGGCGCGCGGGAGTAGTCGAGCACCTGCGTGTAGGGCGTGTGCCAGTCGATCAGGCGCGCCTGCTCATCCCAGAACGCTTCGGGTTGCTCAATCGAGCGGCGGTAGAACTCGGCGTAGCTCAACATGGTCTCCTCGTGCATGTTCGTGGGTCTGGGCTGCAGTCGGATTGTCGATGGCGTACTTTCAGGCGGCTGACGCCTGAGCCTGGCGGGTCAGTCCCCCACCCGCACCACCACGCGCCCGCGCACCTCCCCGGCCATCAACCGATGTGCGGCGGGCACGGCCTCCTCCAATGACACCTCGGTCACCATGCGGTCCAGCAGCGCCGGGTCCAGCTCTTGGGCCAGCCGCGCCCATGCCTGCTGGCGCAGGGCCAGGGGCGCCATCACGCTGTCCACCCCAATCAGCCGCACGCCGCGCAGGATGAAGGGCATCACCGAACCCGGCAGGTCACCCCCCTGTGCCAGGCCGCAGGCTGCCACCACGCCGCCATAGCGCGTTTGGGCCAAGGCATTGGCCAGCGTGTGGCTGCCCACTGCGTCCACCACCGCCGCCCAACGCTCCTTCTGCAGCGGCTTGCCGGGTGCGCTGAGCTCGGTCCGGTCCAACAGTTGCGCAGCGCCCAAGGCCTGCAGGTACTCGCCCTCGGCCAGCTTTCCAGTGGCCGCCACCACCCGGTAGCCTGCGCGCGCCAGCAGGGCCACGGCCACGCTGCCCACACCACCGGTGGCACCGGTCACCAGCACATCGCCCGACCCGGGCTTCACGCCCTGCTCCTGCAGTGCCATCACGCACAGCATGGCGGTGTAGCCGGCCGTGCCGATGGCCATGGCCTGCCGCGTGCTGATGGAAGGCGGCAGTGCCACGAGCCAGTCGCCCTGCAGGCTGGCCTGCTGCGACATGCAACCCCACCGGGTCTCGCCCAAGCCCCAACCGTTGTGCACCACGCGGTCTCCCGCCTTGAAGCCCGGGTGATCGCTGCTGATGACGACGCCAGCGCCGTCGATGCCGGCCACCATGGGCCAGGTTCGCACCACCGGCCCCTTCTGGGTGATGGCCAAACCATCCTTGTAGTTGAGCGTGGAGTACTCGATGGCCACCCGCACATCGCCAGCGGGCAAGGCCGATGCATCGATGTGCTTCACCTCGGCGCTGAACGCACCGGCGGCGTCCTTTTCCAACATCAAGGCCCGCATGGGGATCTCCTGTTTCTGATGATCTTCCCTGGTCGATCTGACCAGGCCACCATGGTATCCTCCAAGGCTGTTTGACGCTCCTGCCCGCCTCACCGCGGCGGCTCCACGAAGCCAGACATGCTCCGACATCCTCGGCCCCGCATTCCCAGCTTGCAACGCTTGGCCAGCCGATGCGCCAAGCGGTGCTCCCTCACCGCGAACGCGTTCGCCCATCACCTTGGGCGAGGTTTGGCGCTGGCTGCTCTTCTTTGCGCGGCCCCGCTCGCATGGGCACAGCTGGAGGCCCCGGCAGGCATCCCTCCTTCAGCAACCGCCACGACTCCAACCAGCCCCGCGGCCACCACCGCCCCCATCGACCCTTTGGCCGTTCTGTTGGTCGAGAAAGGCCTGTTGCCGGCCACCGCACCCCAGGCGGTTCGCAAGGTGAGCGATGCGGCGTCGGAACTGGTGCTGTCGGCCATGAATTTTCTGGGGGTGCGCTACCGCCGTGGTGGGAACAACACCGAAGACGGTTTCGATTGCAGCGGGTTCACACGACACGTATTCGAGAACAGCGTGGGGCTGCTGTTGCCACGCCGCGCCGACGAACAGGCGCGGCTGCCGGGCTTGGCCAGTGTGGGCCGTGATGAACTGCGCCCGGGCGACCTCGTGTTCTTCAACACCATGCGACGCACCTTCTCCCATGTGGGCATCTATGTGGGCGAGGGCAAGTTCATCCACGCGCCCAAGCCCGGCGCCTCGGTGCGCATCGAGGACATGCGGGAGGCCTACTGGAGCAAACGCTACACCGGCGCGCGCCGTGCCCCCATGGAAGACGGCGGCGCACTGGCCGGACTGCGCAAAACCCTCAGTGGCTATCTGAACTCCGACGAGCGCACCGCGCCCTGACCCCACACGGCGGCACAATGCGGCCATGGGTGACGCCACCATTCCGCTGATCGACCTGCGCCAAGCTGCCTTGAAGGCCGTGGTGCCTGAAGTTGTTTCCCCCGCCAACGGCCTGTTGGCCGACCGGCTGGGCCGCCCGCTGCGCGACCTGCGCATATCGGTCACAGACCGCTGCAACTTCCGCTGCAGCTACTGCATGCCCAAGGAAGTCTTTGACAGCCAATACAAGTTCCTGCCGCAATCCTCACTCCTGAGCTTTGAGGAAATCACACGCACCGCACGACTGTTTGCGGCGCATGGCGTACAGAAGCTGCGCCTGACGGGCGGCGAGCCCCTGCTGCGCAAGCACCTGGAAGTGCTCATCGGCATGTTGGCGGAATTGCGCACACCCGAAGGTCACCCCCTGGACCTGACCCTCACCACCAACGCATCCCTGCTCACCCGCAAGGCACAAGCGCTCAAGGATGCGGGTCTGCAGCGCATCACCGTGAGCCTGGATGCGCTGGATGACTCGATTTTCCGCCGCATGAACGATGTGGATTTTCCGGTGGCCGATGTGCTGGCGGGCATCGAAGCCGCCGCAGCGGTGGGCCTGTGGCCCATCAAGGTCAACATGGTGGTCAAGCAGGGCGTGAACGACCACGAGATCGTGCCCATGGCGCGCTTCTTCCGCGAACACTTCGGCAGCGCTGTGGTGCTGCGCTTCATCGAATACATGGATGTGGGCACCACCAACGGCTGGGCCATGGACCATGTGGTGGCATCAGCCGAGGTGCGCCGCCGCATTCATGAGGTGTACACCCTGGAGCCGCTGAACCCCACCGCAGACGGCGAGACTGCCGAGCGTTGGCGCTACACCGATGGCCGGGGTGAAGTGGGTTTCATCTCCAGCGTCACACAGGCCTTCTGCCAGGACTGCAACCGCGCGCGGCTGTCGACCGAAGGTCGGTTGTACCTCTGCCTGTTTGCCAGCCGCGGTTTCGACCTGCGCGAATTGCTTCGCGGTCAGGCCAGCGACGAGCAGATCGCTGCGGCCATCGGCTTGATTTGGGGTCAACGAGAAGACCGTTATTCGCAACTTCGCGGACAGAATGCCGCCCCGGACCAGCCGGGCGGACGCAAGGTTGAGATGCATTACATCGGAGGGTGACAGCTTGACCATCGACCGTCACGACATCACGGGCCTGATCCTGGCCGGCGGACGCGGCAGCCGCATGGGCGGCGTGGACAAGGGCCTGCAGAATTTCCAGGGTGCGCCCTTGGCACTGCATGCCCTGATGCGCCTGGCGCCCCAGGTGGGCGCAGTGATGCTCAACGCCAACCGCAACCTCAGCGCCTACGAGGCCCTGGAGGTGCCGGTGGTGCCCGACACCACACCCGACTTTGCCGGGCCGCTGGCCGGAATGCTCACCGGTCTGGAAAACTGCGAGACCTCCTGGTTGGTCACGGTGCCCTGCGACTCGCCCCTCTTCCCGCTGGACCTGGTGCAGCGGCTGGCGCAGGCCGCAGAGCAGGCCGGTGCCGAACTGGCCATGGCCACCGCGCCCGAGGAAGACGGCCAACGCCGAGCGCAGCCCGTGTTTTGCCTCATGCACATCGACTGCCTGGACAGCCTGGTGACCTTCCTCAACGGCGGCGGTCGCAAGATCGACGAATGGACGGCCACGCGCCGCACGGTGATGGTGGACTTTGACGATGCCCGGGCGTTTCGAAACGCGAACACGCTGGAGGAACTGCACCGGCTTTCAGCCTGAGTGCGGGGCAACCGAGCCACATGAACCCAGCGATGAAAACGAGCGCCGCCACGCCGCCCCCGCAGCTTCAGGCCATCGCCGACAGCCTGGCCGGCTACGACCCCACCTCCTTGCCGGTCGCCCAGGCCCAGGCCTTCATCTCGCGCCTGGTGCACACGGTGCAGGGTGTGGAGCAGTTGGCCCTGCGCAGTGCACTGGGCCGGGTGTTGGCCGAACCCGTCTTGTCGCCCATCGATGTGCCCTCGCACGACAACTCGGCCATGGATGGCTATGCCCTGCGCGGGGCTGACCTGCGCAGCGACGGCCCCACCGTCTTGCAGATCGTGGGCAAGGGGCTGGCGGGTGCCCAATTCGAAGGCAGCGCCGCACCCGGCCAGTGCGTGCGCATCACCACCGGCGCGGTGATGCCCGCGGGGCTGGACACCGTGGTGCCCCAGGAATTCACGGCGCTTCGAGACGGCACCGTGCACATCGAGCCTGGAGTGGTCCGCACAGGGGACAACCGCCGTTTGGCAGGAGAAGACCTGGCCCGCGGCTCGGTGGCCTTGCCGCCAGGCAGACTGATCACGGCTTCAGACCTCGGAGTGGCGGCCTCCCTGGGACGAGCCGAACTGCCCGTGCGCCGTCGGCTGCGGGTGGCCTTCTTCTCCACCGGTGACGAACTGCGCTCCCTGGGTGAACCGCTTGATGAAGGCTGCGTGTACGACAGCAACCGCTACACGATCTGGGGCATGCTCCAGCGCCTGGGATTCGCAGAAGTGATCGACATGGGCGTGGTGCGGGACAACGCAGCCTCACTGACGGCGGCCTTCCGGGAGGCCTCAGCCTGCGCCGACGCCATCATCACTTCCGGCGGCGTGAGCGTGGGCGAAGCCGACCACACCAAACAGGTGATGGCCGCGCTGGGCGATGTGGTGTTCTGGCGGATCGCCATGCGCCCTGGCCGCCCCATGGCCATCGGACGCATACAGGACGGTGCCATCCTGTTTGGTCTGCCCGGCAACCCGGTGGCGGTCATGGTGACCTTCTACGCCTTCGTGCGCCAGGCCCTGATGCAGATGGCCGGCGTCCAGGGCTTGCCGCTGACGATGCTGCGGGCACGCTGCCTGACCCCCATGCGCAAGAAGCCCGGCCGCACCGAATACCAGCGCGGCATCGTCACCCTGGCAGGCGACGGGCAGTGGGAAGTGCGCATCACCGGGGCACAGGGCTCGGGCATCCTCAGCAGCATGAGCGCAGCCAACGGTCTGGTGGTGCTGCCGCACGACAGCGGCAATGTCCAGGCGGGCGACCTGGTGGACATTTGGCCCTTCGACGGTTTGATCTGAAGCTTGAGACCGCGGCGCGCCTGGCCTAGCCGCCGGCCTGTGCCGCACCGCGATTGGCCAGGGCATCCGCGCGTTCGTTGCCCACATCGCCGGCGTGCCCCTTCACCCAATGCCACTGCACCTGGTGGGCCGCCGCCAATTCGTCCAGGGCCTGCCAGAGGTCGATGTTCTTCACGGGTTTGCGGTCTGCCGTCTTCCATCCACGCACCTTCCATCCGCGGATCCAGTTGGTGATGCCCTGGCGCACATACTCGCTGTCGGTGTAAAGGTCGATGGCACAGGGCCGCTTCAAGGCCGACAGCGCCTGTATCACCGCCGTCAACTCCATCCGGTTGTTCGTGGTCGTGCGTTCGCCGCCGAAGAGCTCGCGCTCGTGGCCACCGAAGCGCAACCAGGCGCCCCAGCCGCCGGGGCCCGGGTTGCCCTTGCACGCTCCATCGGTGTAGATCACCACCCGATCCGAGTCCGCCATGTTCAACGGCTTCCCGGTTCCGCCGGAGGCGAGCCGCCAGGCTGCAACCCGGGCGGCAAACTGCGCTGGTGCCGCTGGGTCACCACCGCGCGGGCCGGCGCCTTCACGCCCTTGGCTTGGCGCGCCAGCCCCACCAGGCGCATGCCACGCACCCTCTTGATGGCCATCACCGCATACACGCTGCCCAGCACCGGCCACCAACGGTCGCCCAGCCGGTCCATCCAGCGCAGGCGGTCCAACCAGGCCGCACTGCCCACCGGTGGCACATAGCAGCCAAACCGCCCTCCCTCCACCTCGAAGCTCAAGAGATGCAGCCAATCGCGCAGGCGCCAGTAGCCCACCCAATCGCCGGCCCAGGCATCGGGTAGTGGATGCGACAGGGGATGCGACGGGGGATGCGGCAGCACCGGCGGTGGAGGGCCCATCGCTTCCGGGCCAGAAGGCTGCCTGCCCAAGGGCCAGCCGACACGGCGGGCTGCGCCCCACAGGCTGGCCGGGTTGAAGCCGGTGATCAAGAGGCGCCCCTCCGGACGCAACACCCGTTCGGCCTCACGCAGGGTCTGGTGCGCGTCGGCCGCCACTTCCAGGGTATGGGGCATCACCACCAAGTCCAGGCTGTTGGTGGCAAAGGGCAGTGCATGGAACTCGCTGCAGACCTGAGCGGCCTGCGCCGCTGGCCAAGCGCCGGCCGAAGGTGCCTGGCCCTCATCCTGCGGACCCACCAGCCACTGGTGGGGCATGCGGTTACTGCGCAAGGCCTGCAGTTCGGGCAGCCCCAACTGCACGGCGTGGTAGCCAAACACATCAGATACCCAATGGTCCACCTGGGTCTGTTCCCAGGCCAAGGCATGGGCTCCGGCCACCGTGGCGGTCCACGGAGGCCGTCCGCCTTCGGGGGCGTTCCTATAATCGGGAGTGGTGTTGATTTCCATCAATTCATGACCGAACTGCTGAGCCTGCCTGCTTTTTCCGACAACTACATCTGGATGATGCACAACGGGCGCGACGCGCTGGTGGTGGACCCGGGCGATGCGGATGTCGTACGGCAGGCCTTGCTGCAGCGCAATCTGTCGCTGAAGGCCATTCTAGTGACCCACCACCACCCTGACCACACCGGCGGTGTGCAGGCGCTGCGTGACCTGCTCCAGGGACCTGTTTATGCCCCGGTTCGCGAAGACACGCCGCTGCCGCGGGAGCCCGTCTCGGGCGGACAACATCTGGCGGTGCTGGGCCTGCCGGTGCAGGTGATCGATGTGCCGGGGCATACCGCCGGCCACATTGCCTACCTGGTTGAACCGCCTGAACAGGCGCCCATCCTCTTTTGCGGGGACACCCTGTTTTCAGGGGGCTGCGGCCGGCTATTCGAAGGCACGCCCGCGCAGATGCATGCCTCGCTGTCGGCGCTGGCCGAACTGCCGGGCCACACCCGCGTGTGCTGCGCCCATGAATACACCTTGTCCAATTTGCGCTTCGCCCGCACGGTGGAGCCGGGCAATGCGGATCTGGCCTCCTACCAGGATCGCTGCATCGAATTGCGCGCCCAGGGCGCTCCCACTCTCCCCTCTTCCATCGACACCGAGCGGATGATCAACCCCTTCCTGCGCTGCCATGTGCCCGAGGTGCGTGACAGCGCCCTGGAGCAGGGTGCAGCAGGCGACGACCCTGTGGCCGTACTGGCCGCCCTGCGTGAATGGAAGAACCGATCATGACGCCTGTCTGCCCAACACGCCGCAGCCGCCTGGCGGGCTTGATCGCCTGTGGCGCTTTACTGCTGACCACCGGTTGCGCCACCGTGGGCCCCGCCCCAGAGAGCACGGCCTCGGCGGCGCAGTCGGCACCGCTTGATGCGCAGCCCGCCCCCGCTGCGGGCTCGCCTTCGACCGGCCCGGTGGCGTCGACAACACCAGCCACACCGAATGGCGTGGCCACCGCCCCGGCAAGCCCCACAACGGGCCGTGTGGGCCTGGACAGCCTGAACCCCGAGCAGCCCATCCGCTTCGACGAGCCCGACGCCAAGCGGGACCTCTGGCAGCGCATCCGGTCGGGCTACGGCATCCCCGACCTGCACAACCCGGAGTTGATGCAAGGCTCGCAGCAGTGGTACGCCACGCGCCCGGACTATGTGCAGCGCATGACCACCCGCGGTGCGCGCTACCTCTTTCACATCGTAGAGGAAGTTCAGCGGCGCCAGTTGCCCACGGAGCTGGCCCTCCTGCCCTTCATTGAAAGTGCGTTCAACCCTCAGGCGTTGAGCACCGCCAAAGCCTCGGGCATGTGGCAATTCATGCCGGCCACCGGGCGAGACTTCTCCCTCAAGCAAAGCGTCTTTCGTGATGACCGGCGCGATGTCCTGGCTTCCACGAGGGCCGCACTGGACTACCTGACCCGTCTGCATGCGCAGTTCGGCCACTGGCATCTGGCACTGGCCGCCTACAACTGGGGCGAAGGCAATGTGCAGAAGGCCATCACGCGCAACCAGCGCGCGGGCCTGCCCACCGACTACGAAAGCCTGCGCATGCCCGAGGAGACCCGGCGCTATGTTCCCAAGCTGTTGGCGGTGAAAAACATCATCACCCGACCCGAACAATTCGGCCTGTCGCTGCCGTCGCTGGAAAACCACCCCTACTTCCTGACGGTGCCCATCGAGCGTGACATCGATGTGGCCACCGCCGCTCGCCTGGCCGGCATGGACGAAACCGATTTCGCCGCACTCAACCCTCAGCACAACAAGCCCGTGATTCTGGCCGCTGGCACACCACACATCCTGCTGCCTTACAGCAACGCCGAGCGCTACCTGGCCGAGTTGGAACGCCACAAGGGAGCGCTGGCCTCTTGGACGGCCTGGGTGGCGCCGCGCACCCTGCGCACGGCGGAAGCGGCCAAGCTCACGGGCATGGACGATGCGCGGCTGCGCGAGGTCAACCGCATTCCGCGCGGGATGATGATCCGCAAGGGGTCGGCCCTGTTGGTGCCACGGCATGGCCGGTCGACGGCCGATGTGAGCGAGCAACTGGCCGACAACGGCAGCATCAGCCTGCAGCGTGAAGCAGCCCCCAAGAGCAAATCCCCGGCGAAGGGACCCAAGCCGGCGGTGGCCAAAGCCAGTGGCAGCAAGACGCAGGTCGCGTCGGCCAAATCCGGCGCCAAACCGGCGCCCAAGGCGGTGTCGGGCCAGTCGTCCAAAGACAGCCGCACCCGTGTGGCCACTTCCTCAGAAGCACCGGTGCGGCGCTGAAGCCGCTGCGCCGTTCGCGGCCGTCTTGCGCGTAGGTCAGCGCCGGTGCGCCAGCGCGTGCGCGATCGTCGACAGGTCCACGAATTCCAGCTCGCTGCCCACCGGCACCCCCCGTGCCAGCCGGCTGACCTTCACGGGCAAGCATTCCAACGCTGCAGCCAAGGCGTGCGCGGTGGCCTCGCCTTCGGCGGTGAAGCTCAAGGCCAGGATCAGTTCGCGCAGCTCGGTGTCGCGCGACCGCTCAATCAGTTCTTCAAATCCAATGTCCTCGGGGCCGGTTCCCCCCAAAGGGCTGAGCCGGCCCATGAGCACGAAGTAGCGCCCGTTGTAGCCACCGGTTCGCTCCAGCGCGGCCTGGTCAGCCGGCGTTTCCACCACGCACAACAGGCCGGCATCCCGTTGAGGGTCCAGGCACAGTTCACACACCGGGCTTTGGCTGAAGGTGTGGCACCGCTCACAGTGCGCCACATCCTGTGCCGCAGCTGCCAAGGCCTGCGACAGGCGCTGTGCGCCTGCGCGGTCATGCTGCAGAAGGTGAAAGGCCATGCGCTGCGCTGAACGCTGCCCCACGCCCGGCAGGCACCGCAAGGCGTCGATCAACGCATCCAGGCGGGGCGAATTCGACACCTTCAGAACGGCAGCTTCATGCCCGGGGGCAGGGGAAGCCCGGCGGTGAGCTTGCCCATCTTCTCCGACGAAACCTGCTCGGCACGCCGGACCGCATCATTGAAGGCGGCGGCCACCAGGTCTTCCAGCATGTCCTTGTC
>CAMCTE010000022.1 GCA_945878385.1 Azohydromonas lata NBRC 102462
ATAACCGAGACGTCACTTCGGCCTTCAGCGAAGTACCCGGAGGCCGCCCGCGCGACGCCCGTTCAACAAGTGGTCAACGGCAACGAACCCGCCCGCAATGCCAGCGGCCTCAGCGGCGCGCCCGATGCAAACTGCAACATCGCAAGCGAGTTCAAGCTCTACTACCGCACCACCACGGCGGGCTGCAGCCTGGGCCTGCCAGACCCCACGGCAGGCATCAACGCACTGGCGACGGCCTTGCCCAGTAACCCGGTGCCGCCCGCCAACCTGTGCTTCAAACCCTACACGGTGGGAAGCAGGCCAGCGGACATGGCCACCACCACCAACGACGCTGGGGTCACCTTGCCCTACATCGTGCGGGTTGAGCGCGGCACCATGAACCGCGGTATTTACGACATTGCCGTCCTGTACGACCCCACCAAAACCTGGAACCCGCTGTCGCCACAGGCGAACTGGAATGGCAAAGTAGTCTTCAACTTCGGGGCCAGCACTGGCCAGCCGAGGCGTCAGGCCCGCCCGGCAACCGCATGGAGCGGCAGTGACCTGCAGCTCGCACGCGGCGTGATGATCGTGGCCAACAGCATGACGGACTCGGCGCGCAACTCAAACCGCGTGATGATGAGCGAGACGGTGATGATGATGAAGGAGCACATCAGCGACACATACGGCCCCATCCGCTTCACGATCGGCTCTGGTTGCTCGGGCGGCTCGATCAACTCGAACATGGCCGCATCCATCATGCCCGGCCTGCTTGATGGCGTGACCACCACCTGCACCTACCCCGACTCAGAGACCACATCATTGGAGGTGGGCGATTGCGTGCTGCTGGTCGAGGCCTACCAGAAGCCACAGTGGACAGCGCTGATGGCCGGCCAAACCCAGGCGCAGATCGACGCGCGCAAGGCGGCCATCAACGGCCACACAGATCAGAGCGCGTGTCATGCCTGGTACAACGCCTTCGGCAGCAACGGACGTGCCGGCGTCTACTTCCCGCGCACCGTTATCAATGCCACAGGCACCGTCTTCCAGTCGGCCATGGCCACCAACAACTGCGAGTTGCCGAACAGCGCCGTCTACGACCCCGCCAATGCCACCGCTACAGCCAATCTGCCGCGATGCAACGCCTGGAGCTGGGCCGAATCGATCTGGGGTAAGGTCGCTTCGGGCCAGGCCAAGGACACCCGCGACAACGTCGGCGTGCAGTACGGCCTGAAGGCGCTGCGCGACGGCGGCATCTCGGCCGAAGAGTTCGTCACGCTCAACGAGATCGTCGGAGGCATCGACCGCGACAGCACGCTGCGTGTGGCGCGCAGCACGGCCGATGCCGACGCCTTGCCCATTGCCTACCGAGCTGGCATTGTGGCCAGCGGCAAGAACTTGGCCAAAACGGCCATGATCGACATGCGCGGCTGGGACGACAGCAACATCATCGTGCCCCCGGGCATCACGGCGGGCACGAACCCGATACCCATCCACCACCAGTGGTACAGCTTTGCCATTCGTGACCGCATCGTGGCCGAGGCCGGCAACGCCAACAACCAGGCCATGTGGCGCTTTGCCCGAACCGGCCTTACGCCTCCGGGAACGATGGCCTTTGACGCCTTCTTGGCCATGGACTCATGGCTGACAGGCGTAAAGGCCGATGCAAGCAGCGCGACCATCGAGGCCAAGGTGCGCAGCGCCAGGCCGGCCAGCACGGCTGACTTCTGCTTGCTGCCCAGCGACACCACGCAGGCGGTGAAGGTGACCAGCGCCACCACTTGCGACGCAGATCCCTTCCTCAGACCCAGCCTGTCACCCCGCCAGGTTGCCGGCGGCCCGCGTGCCGAAGATATTCTGAAGTGCCAACTCAAGCCATTGGTACGCACCGACTACGCAGCAGGTGCATTCACCGACCCACAATGGGCGCGGCTGCAGGCCGTCTTCTCGGGTGGCGTTTGTGACTGGAGCAAGCCGGGAGTGGGTCAGCAGACAGCTGTCAGCCCGCTGACCTTCTCCGCCGGCCCCGGGGGCCAACCCCTGCCTGCAGCGCCGGTGTCGCTGGTGCGATAGGCCCTGCACGCAGCCCGTTCGCCATGAAATGGAATCCCCATCTCCTCGCCCTGTTTCTCGGCCTCACCCTAGGGGGTGCGCACGCCAAGGGGAAGATCGTGGACATCCGTTGGTCGAACGAGGGCCGTTTTGGACACGAGGCTTCCGTCAATCCAAACGAATTCCTGGAGCTGTGCGGAGACTTGGCCCCAGGATCCACGGTCGCTTGGCGCTTTTCCGCCTCCAAACCGGTGGACTTCAACATCCATTACCACCTCGGCCCCGAGGTGGTGTTCCCCGAGAAGCGCAGTCAAATCGCTTCGGGTGCTGCTGATCTGCGGGTGAGCCTTCAGCAGATCTATTGCTGGATGTGGACCAACAAGGGGGCGTCGGCGTCCACGCTTCAGGTGGAACTTCGGCGCTGAGCAAGGACCCGGTGCAGACCACCGCACCCCCTGAGCCTGCTCCCATCACAGGTTGCTGCTGATCTACCTCGCCTTGAGATGTTGAGTGAGAAACTCTCGTGTGCGCTGCAGGCAGGAACAACTCTCGGAACACAGCGGGCAATCGCGCCATGGTGTTCAGGAGGCTGCAGCGGACGCGGTATCCTGGCCACATCATGGCTGTCGCGTGGAGGTGCGCGTGTCCTTCATCACCGAATTCAAGTCCTTCGCCCTCAAGGGCAACGTCATCGATTTGGCCGTGGGTGTGATCATCGGCGGAGCCTTCGGCAAGATCGTGGACTCGGTGGTGGCCGATCTCATCATGCCCTTGGCCAGCATCGCCCTGGGTGGCCTGGATTTCAGCAGCTACTACATCGCGCTGGTAGGGCAATCGCCTGGTCTGCCGCTGGCCGAGGCCCGAAAGCTTGGAGCGGTCTTTGCCTACGGCAGCTTCATCACGGTCGCGCTCAATTTCCTGATCCTGGCCTTCATCGTCTTCTTGATGGTGCGACAGATGAACCGCTTGATGGCCCGGCGCGCTCAAGAGCCCCCTGCACCTGCCGCACCGGCAGAACCGGCACCCACCCCAGAAGAGATCATCCTGCTGCGGGAGATTCGCGACAGCCTAAGCCGTTCGCGCTGAAGGAGCGAAAGCCCAATGAGCACCAATCTCTCCGCGCACGCCAACGGTATGCAAGCAGTCCTCACCGCCAAGGGCATGCTGCAGTCAACAGACCTTGAAGACTTTCACCACAAGGTCACTGAAGAATGGCTGCCCCGAAACGGCGCGCGGCTTTGTGCGCGTGCCTGGCTTGACCCGGCATTCAAGGCCGAGCTGCTCAGGGATGGGCGAGCGGCTGCCGCAGGCATGGGTCTTGCCATGCCGGAACACCACCGCAGTCTGGTGGTTTTGGAAAACACGGCTGAGCTGCAGAACGTGATCTGCTGCACCCTGTGTTCGTGCACGGCCTTCACCATCATTGGGATGGCGCCGGGTTGGTACAAAGACTTGGAATACCGCGCCCGTGTGGTGCGCGAAGCCCGCACCGTGTTGCGCGAAATGGGCCTTGATCTGCCTTCCTCCGTCCGCATTCGCGTCTGGGACACCACCACCGACACCCGATACATGGTGCTGCCCTACCAACCACCGCATACCCAGGGCTGGAGCGCGGAAGCCCTGGAAGCCTTGATCACCAAAGAATCGTTGATTGGGGTTGCGCGGCTTGAAGCGCCTTATTCAGGAGCCTGACCATGGACGGATTCCACGACCTCGGTGGCCGACAAGGCTTTGGGCCAGTGGTTCGCCAGGGTCACGCCGACCCCTTCCACGGCGAGGCCGAGATCCGCATTGCGGCCATGTGGGTGCGGATGCTGCGTCATGGCACCTACAACATGGACGAGTACCGCCATGCCATTGAGCGCATGGAGCCCAGGCACTATGTGACCGCGTCATACTACGAACGCACCTTTACGGCGGTGGCCAGCCTGTGCGTGGAGCGCGGTGTGTTCAGTGCGGCTGAACTGTCGGCAGCGGTCGGCTTTGAGGTGCCGCTTTCTCGACCCAGTCGAGAGGGCCGCGTGGGCGAAGAGAATCTGCCCGAGATCAGCGTGGGCGATCGCGTGCGGGTGAAGGATGACTTCGTTCCAGGGCATATCCGCATGCCGGGCTACATTCGCGGGAAAGAAGGCGTGGTGGTCGGTATGTCGCCGCCCTACCCATACCCTGATGCACACGGCCACGGCCTTGCGTCAGCTTGGCAACGCACCTTCGATGTGCGCTTCTCCTCGCGCCACTTGTGGCCCGATGCAGCAGAGGAATCGGATGTGCAGGTGGGCGTGTTTCATGGCTACCTGGTGGCCGTGGCATGAGCACCGCCTTTGACGCAGAAGGCGCAGCGGCCAACTATGCGGGCGTGTGGGGCCAGCGCATCGGCTTTGGCCACTCACCCGTCTTGCTGATTGTGGACTTCGTGCGGGCCTACACCGAAATCGACTCGCCGCTGTATGCGCCAGGAGTCGCACCTGCCGTGGAGGCCACCCGTGGCCTGCTGAGCATGTGCCGAACGCTCGGATTGCCGGTCGTGCACACCAAGGTGGCACACACCGCGCCGGGCTTTGACGACGGCGGCACATGGGTGCGCAAGGCACCCGTGCTGAAGTGCTTCTCGGATCCGCGTCTGGCGCAGGTCTGTGAGGGGGTCGAGCCCATCGACACCGAAGTCATCATCGTCAAGCAGTACGCCAGTGCCTTCTTCGGCACGAGCCTGTCTTCTTTGCTGCTGTCGCGTGGCATTGACACGATCATTCTCACCGGGTGCACCACCAGCGGATGCATTCGGGCAACCGCTGTGGATGGGGTTCAGCATGGACTTCGCGTCATCGTGCCACGCGAGTGCGTGGGTGACCGCCACGCGGCACCACATGCGTCCAATCTTTTCGACATCGACAGCAAGTACGGCGATGTGATGTCGCAGGTGGATGTCATGGCGCATCTCCGTGGCGGCGGCGGCGGGCGCGGTGAAGTCCTGGGGTGACCCAGCCTGCTACACTCCCGGGTTCATCGGGGTGTAGCTTAGCCTGGTAGAGCGCTACGTTCGGGACGTAGAGGCCGGAGGTTCGAATCCTCTCACCCCGACCAACATCGTGCGGTTGCCAACCAGTGCAACGGCAACGCCCAAAGCAGCCGCATACTTGCGGCTGTTTTCGTTTGTACGGCTGTTTTCGTTTGAGCGGCAGTGTGAGTTGTCGTCAGTGGCGGTCAAAACCGCACCGTGCCGCAGCAAGCGCTGCGTGCTGCCCAACCACTTGAAGGAGCGCGCTCCATGAAGGGCCTGAGCCGCTACGCCGCCGTTGGCGCCGTAGCCACCGCCTGTCACTATGCCCTGCTGGTGGTCTTGGTAGAGGCCGCAGGTGTGGTGCCTGGCCTGTCGGCGCTGGCCGGCGCCGTGCTGGGCGGCGTCGTGGCCTACCTGGGCAACCGGCGTTACACCTTTTCCTTCAGCGAAGTCGGCCACGCAAGGGCGATGCCGCGTTTTGCGGCCGTGGCAGCAGCGGGTGCCGTGCTCAATGGCCTGATCGTGGGCGCAGGCGCGGCCCTGGGTGTGCACTACCTCCTGGCTCAAGTGCTGGCCACCGTGCTGGTGATGCTGGCCACCTATCAGCTCAATCGAATCTGGACCTTTGACTCGCGGCACTGATGGGCAGGCTCCAGGGGCGGCGGTCCCGGCTGGCGCGCTCAACTCCCCAAATCCACCCAAAACTATCATCTACATCATTTAAAGCCTTAAAAATGATCTTTATTTGATCATTTTGATCAATCAAATCGACACATTTGCATTTTTCACCTTTATCATTCGACACATCTGATACTCATGAGGCCGAATTGATCATTTCGATTCGCCTCCCCGATCCAGGTGGCGACGAATCACAACCTCAACCGCAAGCCCTCAACCCTGCGCCTGACCGGTGCGGTGCTCACCTGGGGTCTGTGCCTGATCGGCGCCCTGGGCCTTCGAGCCGATGAGTCCAGCAACGACGCCTTGCACCTGCCCGCAGCCTATGTAGGCACCGTGCCCGAGTTGGGGTTTGCTGAACACTCAGCAGTACGCCAGTGGCACTTGAGCCGCGTGGGCGCACCCCAGGCCTGGGTGGCCAGCCAAGGTGACGGGGTGACCATCGCCATCATCGATTCGGGCGTGGACGCACAACACCCCGACCTGAAGGGGCGCGTGCTGCCGGGCTGGAATGTGTTGGAAGACACGCCCGACACCCGCGACACCCGCGGCCACGGCACTGCAGTGGCCGGCGCTGCCGCTGCGGCTTTCAACCAGGCCCAGGGCCTTTCGGGTGTGGCGGGTGCCGCGCACATCCTGCCCCTGAAGGTGACCGACGAGCAGGGTTACACCAGCGTGAACGCGGTGGTGAAGGCCATCCACATGGCAGCTGATCGCGGCGCCCGCGTGGTCAATGTGAGCTTCGAATTCGTGGGGGGACATCCCGCCGTGCTGCGGGCGGCGCAAGTGCTGCACCGGCGCGGCGGTGTGCTGGTGGTGCCCAGCGGCAACCGCGGCGTGCACCAGAACTTCCCGGCGTCGCCCGGCCTGATCACGGTGGCCGCCACCAACGAGAACGACGACCACCCCGCATGGTCCACGCGTGGGCCGCATGTGACGGTGAGCGCCCCGGGCCAAGCACTGCTGCTGCCCGCACGCGGTGGCCGATACGGTGAAGTCAGCGGCACTTCGTATGCCAGCCCCCTGGTGGCCGGTGTGATGGCGCTGATGATGGCGGCCCACCCCCAGGCCACACCCGACCAACTGCGCACGGCCTTGGAAAGTTCGGCACAGGACTTGGGCGAGCCCGGGCATGACCCGGTGTTCGGCGCCGGCCGGGTCGATGCCGGTGCGGCCATGAAGGCGTTGTCCGCCGGGCCCCTGCCCCGCTGAATTCGCCTCGGTTTGAGGCCGGGCCGGCGCATGGGCTCATCGGTCGCTCGCGTACCATTCGAAGGATGAGTTCATCCACCGAGGCCCCCATCGATCGGGCGTCATGCCTCCTGTCGGTGGTCATTCCCCTGCTCAACGAGCAGGAAGTGCTGCCGACCCTGCATGCCCGACTTCAAGCCGCCACGGCGGGTCTGGGAGGCCCAGTGGAACTCCTGTTTGTCGACGACGGCAGTACCGACAACTCGCCCGTGGTGCTGCAGTCTCTGGCTGCGCAAGACCCGCAAGTCAGCCTCATCCGGTTTTCACGCAATTTCGGCAAGGAACAGGCCATGAGCGCGGGTCTCATGGCTGCACGCGGGCAGGCGGTGGTGATCCTGGACGCCGACCTTCAGCACCCTCCCGAGCACATCCCCGAAATGGTGGCGGCTTGGCGCAGCGGCGCCGATGTCGTGAACATGAAGCGGCGCGGCCGCCAGGGTGAACCTTGGGCCAAACGGCGCGCCGCCGGTGCCTTCTATCGCGTCATCAATTCGCTGAGCGACACGCCCATTCCAGCCGATATCGGCGACTTCCGGCTGCTGAGTCGGCGCGCGGTGGATGCCCTGAACCGCTTGCCCGAACGCAACCGATTCATGAAGGGCTTGTTCGCCTGGATTGGATTTCCGCAGGTGACGCTGGAATTCGATGTCGCCGAACGCGCGGCGGGCACCACCAAATGGAGCCCTCGGCAGCTCACCCGCTTTGCGCTGGAGGGCATCACCGCGTTTTCGATCCAACCGCTGAAGTTCGCCACCAAGGTGGGTCTGCTGACGGCCTTGTTCGCGGTGGCGCTGGGCCTGTTCTACCTGATCAGGGCCCTCTTGCTCGGCGATGCGGTGCCCGGCTTTCCGACCCTGATCGTGGTGATTCTGATGCTGGGCGGAATGCAGCTCATGGCCATCGGCCTGTTGGGTGAATACCTGGGGCGGCTGTGGTTGGAATCCAAGCAGCGGCCGCTGTACATCGTTCAAGACTATTGGCCGGCACGGCAGTTCGCGCCGCCCCAGCAGGACCGCCCATGACCCGCTGGGGCAAGGCCCTCGGGCTGGCCATTGGCGCGGCTGTGCTGCTGCGCCTGTTCCTGTTGGCGTGGATGCCCTTGACCGACCCGGCAGAAGGCCGCTACGGCGAGATCGGCCGCAAGATGATGGAGCTGAGCGATTGGGTCACGCCCTGGCACCAGTACGGCGTGCCCTTCTGGGGCAAGCCCCCGCTGTCCTTCTGGATGACCGCGCTGAGCCTGGACTGGTTCGGCGTGAACGAGTTCGCGGCCCGGCTGCCGCACTTTCTGGCCGGTCTGGCCACTGCGGCCTGTGTGTGGAATGCGGCAAGGGTGCGCTCGGCTGAAGAAGGCCTGATGGCCGCCGCAGTGTTGGGCACAGGGCTGTTGTTCTTCCTGAGCAGCGGTGCGGTGATGACGGACGCCGCATTGGTGCTGGGCACGACGATGGCCACTGCGGGCGC
Organism: Azohydromonas lata NBRC 102462; assembly: GCA_945878385.1. GTDB lineage: Bacteria > Pseudomonadota > Gammaproteobacteria > Burkholderiales > Burkholderiaceae_C > RFTU01. The sequence continues at coordinate 8,423 of CAMCTE010000022.1, forward strand.
CTGGTTGGCCATGCGTGGCACCACCCCTGAACAACGTCGCCGTCAGGGCTGGATGGCCTTCATCGGGGGTGCACTGGGCATCTTGGCCAAGGGCCCCCTGGCGCTGGTGTTGGTCGGTGCACCGCTGTTGCTGTGGGCCGCTTGGTGCGGCCGTTGGCGCACCCTTTGGGAAGCCCTGCCTTGGGTGCGCGGTGTGCTGCTGATGACCGCCTTGAGTGCCCCCTGGTTTGTGGCCGCCGAGTGGAAGACGCCTGGCTTTTTCGAATACTTCTTTGTGGGCGAACACTTCCACCGCTTTGCCACACCGGGCTGGGCGGGGGACCTGTACGGCAAGGCCCACCATGAACCGAAGGGAATGATCTGGGTGTTCGCCGCAGGTGCCTGCATGCCCTGGACTGTGGTGCTGCCGGCCTTGGCCTTGTGGCGGCGGCTGCGGGGGCCGGCGGCACCCATCGTCGCAGCGCCCGAGCCCCGTGGGCCCTGGGCAGTGGCTGACCAGGACGAGGCGCGCTTTGTGGCCTTGTGGGCGGTGGTGCCGCTGTTGTTCTTCACCGCATCGAGCAACATCATCTGGACCTACGTGCTGCCGGCCATGCCGGGCCTGGCCTGGTGGGCCGCCCGCTGGATGGGGCGCCAGCCCCAACAGGGGCTGCGCTGGGCCGTGGCCGGCGTGTTGCTGGCCGTTGTGGCCTGGGGCGCGTTGGCCGCGGTGACGCACTTCAACGGCCGCCTGGAGCGTGCTTCGGCCAAGGGCTTGGTGGCGGCCTGTGAGGCGGCCTGGGCGCGGCATGCGCCCGCCGCGCTGGCGGCGGACGGGCTGCGCGGCGACCAGGCGCCACCCCGGCTCATCCTGCTGGGCCGTCGTTCGTTTTCTGCGCACTTCTACACCGAGGGCCGCACGCAGCGGTTGGACTCGCTGGCTGAATGGAGCAACCGTTGGGCGGCACCGGGCGTGTGCCTGGCAGTCAAGCTGGACGACCCGGTTTCACTGGCCGCGGCGCAATCTGGCCTGAACCTGGTGCAAGACCTGGGCACCCACCATGAACGGCGGCTGTGGTGGGTGCAGCCGCTTGCGGACAAGGCCCCATGAAGCGCCTCATCCTGTGCGTGGACGATTTCGGCCTGAAGCCCGAAATCAACGAAGCCGTGGCCGAATTGGTCGAAGCCGGACTGGTGAGCGCCACCGGATGCCTGAGCCAGGGGCCGGCATGGCGAAAGGGGGTGCCGTTGCTGCAGGGCGCCTTGCGTTCCCGATTGGATGTGGGGCTGCACTTCAATCTGACTGAAGCATTTGCGGCCAACGCCGGCCGTACACAGCCGCCATGGGCCATGCCCTTGACGCGTGTGATTGGGCGGGCCTTGATGCGTGCGCTGGACCCCCAAGCCCTGCAGCGTGCGGTGTGTTCCCAACTGGACGACTTCGAGGACGCGTGGGGGACAGGCCCCGACTTCGTGGACGGGCACCAGCATGTGCACCAGTTGCCCCAGGTGCGCGAGGCGCTGTTGGCCGAACTGCTGCGCCGCTATGGGCCGGGCGGGTCTGCTCCGTTGCCCTGGCTGCGCCTGACGCGGGCGCGGCGCGGCCCGCAGGGCGTGGACCTCAAGCAGCGGGTGATCGAATCGCTGGGCTCAGGCGGGTTCGAAACGCAAGCCCGGCGTGCTGGCTTCCGGCTCAACGGCGCCTTGCTGGGCGTGTACGGCTTCGATGCCGACACAACCGGGTACGCCAAGCGGCTGCGGTCTTGGCTGGACCAGGCTCATGAAGGCGATGTGCTGATGATGCACCCGGCACGCGCACGCACCGGCCAAGGTGCTGCGAACGACGCAATCGCCCACGCCCGTGAGGTGGAATACACCGTCTTGAGGGAACAAGGCACCGCGCTTCTCGCTCTTGCGGGGGCTTGCAGCGGCAGAATGGCGTCCAAGTCCAGTATCCTGCGGCCTTGATTTGCGGAAATTCCGCACCAGCAGTTCACCATGCCACCGCCCCGCACCGAAGCCCTCAAGGAACAGCTCTTCATCTGGGAGGGCAAGGACAAGCACGGCAAGCAGATGCGCGGCGAGATGAGGGCCGGTGGCCAGGCGATGGTGCAGGCGCAGCTTCGGCGCCAAGGCATCTTCGTGACGAAGGTGCGCAAGCGCTACTTCATTGGCGGACAGGGCCTGCGGCAACAAGACCTGGCGGTGTTCACCCGCCAACTGGCCACCATGATCCGGGCCGGCGTGCCCTTGCTGCAGGGCCTGGACATCATCGGACGCGGCCAGACGAACCTGGCGCTGGGGCGCATCCTGCAGCAGGTGCGTCACGATGTGGCCACAGGCAACGATCTGTCCACTGCCTTGGCCAAGCACCCGCACTTTTTCTCTCCCTTGTATTGCAACCTGGTGGCCGTGGGGGAATCGGCGGGTGTGATGGACACGACGCTGGACCGCCTGGCGGTCTATGAAGAAAAAGCGCTGGCCCTGCGCAACCAGATCCGTTCGGCCCTGATGTACCCCTCAGCCGTGATGGCGGTGGCCTTGGTTGTGGTGGCGGTGATTCTGATTGTGGTGGTGCCCACCTTCAAGGATGTGTTCGCATCGTTCGGAGCGGAACTGCCATGGCTCACGCGCATGGTGATTTCCATGTCGGAATCCCTGGTGAAGTGGTGGTGGCTGGTGCTGGCCGTGCTCGTGGGAGGCGTCTTCGGCCTGCGGATGCTGGTGCGAGGCTCGCAGCCTTTGCAGTTTGCACTCGATGCGTTGGTGCTGCGGCTGCCGGTGGTGGGCAGCCTCATCGGCAAGGCCATGGTGGCGCGCTGGACCCGCACACTGGCCACCCTGTTCGGGGCCGGCATTCCCCTGGTGGACGCACTGGGCAGCGTGGCCAATGCCGCGGGCAACCGGGTCTTCAGTCAGGCCACGCTGCAGATTCAGCGCGATGTGTCCACGGGGCAGCGCATGACGCTGTCTATGGAAAGCACCGGCGCCTTTCCGCCGATGGTGGTGCAGATGGCCTCAATTGGTGAAGAGTCGGGCTCGCTGGACCAGATGATGGGCAAGACCGCTGACTTCTTCGAGGCCGAGGTGGATGAGAAGGTCAAGGGGTTGTCGAGCCTGCTGGAGCCCTTGATCATCGTGATCCTGGGGGTGCTCATCGGCGGCATCGTGGTGGCCATGTACCTGCCGATCTTCCAGCTCGGCTCCATCGCCTAGCTTCGCGGGGCGCAGCCACTCGTGCTTATCGGGATCGACCTGTCGCCCTTGTGGAGCCCAGTGGGCCTGCTGCTCTTCGGCCTGTGCATCGGCAGCTTCATCAATGTGGTGGTGCACCGGATGCCCACCATGATGGCGCGCAGTTGGTGGCGCGACACCGCTTGGCAGTTGGACAGCGGCGAAGGCTTGGAGGCTGTGCTGGGTGCACAACCTGAACCGGCTGAATGGGCTCAGCGCCGCACAAGCCTGGCCGGTGAACTGCACGGCCACCTCGGCTCCCTGCCCGCATGGGACTTGAGTCAACCGCGCTCACACTGCCCTGCCTGCGGGCATGTGCTGCGCTGGCATGAAAACATTCCGGTGCTGGGCTGGCTGATGCTCAAGGGGCGCTGTTCGGCTTGTGGCACCGCCATCGCCCTGCGCTACCCTTTGGTGGAACTGGCCACTGCCCTGCTGTTCGTGGCGATGGGTTGGCGCTTCGGCTTTGAGCCGGTGGCGCTGCTGTGGAGCGCCTGGGCCGCAGCCCTGTTGGCCATGTCACTCATCGACTGGGACACCACCCTGCTGCCCGATGCACTGACCCTGCCGTTGCTGTGGGGCGGTCTCCTGGCAGCGGTGCTGGGTTGGACCCTGCCCCTTTCAGAAGCGGTGTGGGGGGCGATGCTCGGGTTCGCCGGCCTGTGGGTGGTGGTGTGGGCGTTTGAGCGGGTAACGGGCAAGGAGGCCATGGGCGGTGGCGACTTCAAGCTGCTGGCGGCCCTGGGGGCCTGGCTGGGGCCCACGGCGCTGTTGCCCGTGGTGTTCATCGCCTCGCTGTTGGGCGCCGCAGTGGGCTTGGTGATGAAGGCAAGAGGCGAATTGCGCGAAGGGCGATTCGTACCCTTCGGCCCCTTCCTGGCCGGCGCGGGTGGCGTGGTGGCGGTTCTGGGCGTGGCGCCGATATTGGCCTGGGTGGGCCTGTGAACGCAGGCGGCCGAGGCCTGCAAGACAGGGGCTTGCCTTGAAGATCGGGCTGACCGGCGGCATGGGTTCGGGCAAGAGCACGGTGGCCGCACTGTTTGAGGCCTGCGGCGCGATGCGCTTTGACGCCGATGCAGTGTCGCGCGAGTTGACCGGGGTTGGCGGCGCTGCCGTCCCCTTGATAGTGCGGGCCTTCGGCGCGGCCGTGGTGGCCGCCGACGGGGCTTTGGACCGCGCGGCCATGCGGGCCATCGTGTTTCAGGATGCGGCGCAGCGGCAGCGCTTGGAAGCCATCCTGCACCCCCTGATCGCACAGCAGCGCGAGGCCTTGGTGAAGGAGGCGGGCACCCGCAGCATCGTCTTCGATATCCCGCTTCTGGCCGAATCGCCGGCCTGGCGCACGCGGGTGGACCGCGTGGTGGTGGTGGATTGCCTGGAGTCGACCCAGGTGTCTCGGGTGATGGCCCGCTCGGGCCTGGCCGCCGATGAGGTGCAGCGCATCATGGCCAGCCAAGCCACGCGGGTGAGGCGGCGCGCCGTGGCCGATGCGGTGATCTTCAACGAGGGCTTGAGCCTGACGGAACTGCAGCGGCACGTGCGCGAACTGTGGGCGCACTGGCAACGCTGTGAAACAATCCCTTGATTCCTCAGGCGTTGCGTGTTGCTGCGCCCTTTGATGCTTGCATCCGCCCGGCCTTGATCCTCTACGAATACCCCCTGAACGAAGGCGCCCGCACGATGCTGCGCCTGGAGCGCCTGTTCGCGCGGCTGAATTTGCTGATCGAACGCGATGCGGAGGTGGACCACCACCACGCGCTGATGGCGGTGTTCGAAGTGCTGGAGCTGTTGGGGCGTTCCGACCTCAAGGGCGACCTGATGCGCGAACTCGACCGCCAGCGGCTGGTGCTGCAGGGCTATCGGGACAATCCGGCCGTGGCGCGGGAGCCGTTGGAGACGCTGATTGCGCAATTCGCGCAGGCTTTCGAAGGGCTGAACCGACTCAGCGGAAAGTTGGGTGCGGAAATCACCAGCAATGAATGGCTGATGGCCCTGCGCGGGCGCGCAGCCGTCCCGGGGGGCACCTTTGAATTCGACGCACCGGGCTACCACGCATGGCTGCACCGCACCCCAGCCCTGCGCCGTGCGGACCTGCAGCGTTGGACCTCCGGCCTGCAAGCCGTCGCCCGAGGGGTGTCGCTGATCATGGGTCTGGTGCGCGAATCGGGCAATCCGGTGCGCGCGGCGGCCCCAGGTGGGCAGTTCCAGCAAAGCCTGCCCCAAGGCAAGGCCTACCAGTTGCTCAGGCTGCACCTGGATGATCGGCTGGAACTGGTGCCGGAGATCACCGGACACCGGTTGATGGTGGCGGTCCGGTTCCTGCGGGCCGACACCGAAGGCCGGCTCAAGCCCTCGGGCGAAGATGTGACCTTCGAGTTCGCGCTCTGCACTTGAAGCCGCGGATGGCCTTGCGGGGCCACCGGGCGGGCGCCTCAGGGCGCAATCTTTCATCAATGGCCTCTTGAAGCCCCCCGACCCGTCCCTATAATGGATTGGTAGCACTCGAAATCATCGAGTGCTAACAGCAGGCCCCGTGCCTGCCCTCATGTCCTCAGACCGTTCGGGCTGATGGCTTTCGAACGGTTGAACATTGTTTTTTCTCACAAGGAGATGGTATGAAGCTGCGTCCCCTGCACGATCGCGTGATCGTCAAGCGCCTGGAAAACGAAACCAAGACGGCCTCGGGCATCGTCATCCCCGACAACGCCGCCGAGAAGCCCGACCAGGGCGAGGTGCTGGCTGTCGGCCCGGGCAAGCGCAACGACAAGGGTGAGTTCGTTGCCCTGAACATCAAGGTGGGCGACCGCGTTCTGTTCGGCAAGTACAGCGGCCAGACCGTCAAGGTTGATGGCGACGAGCTGCTGGTGATGCGCGAAGAAGACCTTTTCGCCGTTGTCGAGCGCTGATTCGCCGCTGAAGCGCGAACTTATTGACTTTTAGTATTCGGAGAACGAAAAATGGCTGCAAAAGACGTGATTTTCGGCGGTGACGCCCGCGCCCGCATGGTCGAAGGCGTGAACATCCTGGCCAACGCGGTCAAGGTGACCCTGGGCCCCAAGGGCCGCAATGTGGTGCTCGAGCGCTCCTTCGGCGCCCCCACCGTGACCAAGGACGGCGTGTCCGTGGCCAAGTAAATCGAGCTCAAGGACAAGCTGCAGAACATGGGCGCGCAGATGGTCAAGGAAGTGGCTTCCAAGACCAGCGACAACGCCGGTGATGGCACCACCACCGCCACCGTGCTGGCCCAGGCCATCGTGCGCGAAGGCATGAAGTACGTGGCCGCCGGCATGAACCCGATGGACCTCAAGCGCGGCATCGACAAGGCGGTTGCCGCCCTGGTCGAGCAACTGAAGAAGGCCTCCAAGGCCACCACCACCTCCAAGGAAATCGCCCAGGTGGGCGCCATTTCCGCCAACTCCGATCATTCGATCGGCGACATCATCGCCAACGCGATGGACAAGGTCGGCAAGGAAGGCGTGATCACCGTGGAAGACGGCAAGAGCCTGGACAACGAGCTGGATGTCGTGGAAGGCATGCAGTTCGACCGCGGCTACCTGTCGCCCTACTTCATCAACAACCCCGAGAAGCAGGCTGCCCTCCTGGACAACCCCTTCGTGCTGCTGTTCGACAAGAAGATCAGCAACATCCGCGACCTGCTGCCCACGCTGGAGCAGGTGGCCAAGGCTGGCCGTCCGCTGCTGATCATCGCCGAAGAAGTCGAGGGCGAAGCCCTGGCCACGCTGGTGGTGAACACCATCCGCGGCATCCTGAAGGTTGTGGCTGTGAAGGCCCCGGGCTTCGGCGACCGTCGCAAGGCCATGCTGGAAGACATCGCCATCCTGACGGGCGGCAAGGTCATCGCTGAAGAAGTGGGCCTGACGCTGGAGAAGGTCACCCTGGCCGACCTGGGCCAGGCCAAGCGCGTGGAAGTGGGCAAGGAAAACACCACCATCATCGACGGCGCTGGTGCCGCAGGCGACATCGAAGCCCGCGTCAAGCAAATCCGCATCCAGATCGAAGAAGCCACCAGCGACTACGACCGCGAGAAGCTGCAAGAGCGCGTGGCCAAGTTGGCCGGCGGTGTGGCAGTGATCAAGGTGGGTGCCGCCACGGAAGTGGAAATGAAGGAAAAGAAGGCCCGCGTGGAAGACGCGCTGCACGCCACGCGTGCCGCCGTTGAAGAAGGCATCGTCGCCGGTGGTGGCGTGGCCCTGCTGCGCGCCAAGCAATCGGCAGGCGAGATCAAGGGTGACAACGCTGACCAGGACGCCGGCATCAAGCTGGTGCTCAAGGCCATCGAAGCCCCCCTGCGCGAGATCGTCTACAACGCCGGTGGCGAAGCCTCGGTGGTGGTGAACGCTGTGTTGGCCGGCAAGGGCAACTACGGCTTCAACGCCGCCAACGACACCTACGGCGACATGATCGAGATGGGCATTCTGGACCCGACCAAGGTGACCCGCACGGCCCTGCAGAACGCCGCCTCCGTGGCGTCGCTGATGCTGACCACCGAGTGCATGGTGGCCGAGGCCCCGAAGGACGACGCCCCCGCCGGCATGCCCGGTGGCATGGGCGGCATGGGTGGCATGGGCGGCATGGACATGTAAGTCCAGCGCCGGCTTCACCGATGTCGGCCTTTGGGCCGGTATCGGTGGTCCGACCCGAAAGCCCCGCGAGCGATCGCGGGGCTTTTTTCATGGCCTTGCGGTTTTCGGTGTCGGGGCAGGGTCGACAGTTCGGTGCCCAGGCCGATAAGGTGGCGTTTTCGCCGAGATTGCCACCGCCATGAGCCAACAAAACCTGCCCACCCGCCAGTTCTACAAAGGCGAGACCATCTTCAAGCAGGGTGGCGTGGCCGATCACATGTTCATCATCAAGGAAGGCAAGGTGGACATCACGCTGACGCGCGAGGAAAAGTCCATCCATCTGACCACGCTGGAGCGCAATGCCTTCTTCGGCGAAATGGCGCTGATCTCGGATTCGCCGCGCAGCGCAACGGCTACCGCATCCGAGTTCACTGAGGTGTATCTGATCGATTCCAAGGCCATCGACGCCATCCTGGAAAAAGCCAATCCCATCCTGCGCCACATGCTCAAGACCATGGTGGGGCTGGTGAAGTCGCAAAATTCGGGCGCAGGGCGCGGCGCCGGGGACACGCCGCGGGTGGTGGGGTATGCGCACCTGATCGAGATACTCGCCGGCGTGGTGGCCGCCACCCCGGCAGGCGGCGGTGAGGCCGGTGGCGCGCCCAACCCCTCGGGCGGCAGCGGGGCCGCAGCGGAGACCGGCGGGCAGGAAGCGCGCCTACCCGAGCGCAAACTGGTGGAACGCGCGGCCGTCTTTTTCGGCGATTCGCGCACAGCCGTGATGGCCACCCTGCGCTTCATGGACAGCCTGAACCTGCTGCGGCTGGACAACGGGCATGTGGTGACCAACGCCCGCACGCTGGTGGAGCGCACCTTACGGCTGCCGGCCCAGGTGATCCGGGGGGCCGACGAAGTGGTTCGTGCAGAACACGAACTGATGGAGCTCAGCGAGGTGGAGCAGGTGATGCGGGTGGACCGCGCGGCCCTCTTCGCCGGTTTGGGCATTCTGGAAGAAGCCGAGGACCTGGTGGCCTTCCGCCGTGAAGCGGTGATGCGCACGATGCAGACCCGCGGCCGCGCATTCTTCAGCGCAGACTAGGCTCCAACGGGCCTCAGACGGCTGGCCTCAGGCCAAGGGCACCAGCATTTCCCGGATCAATTCGGCCACGCGGGCCGGCTGTTCGTGCACGATCCAATGGGTGGCGTCCGGTTCGGTGATCAACTTCAGCTGCGGCACCCATTCGTCCAACCCTTCAATGAGCGCCGGCAACAAGGCCGTGTCAGCCAGGCCCCACAGGACGGTGGTGGGCACCGTGACCGTCACATCTTCGGGCTGGAAGGCCACCCGATGGATGGCCGAGTCGGGGCCGGTGGGCGGCTTCAGGGGCGAGGCCCGGTAGTAGTTCAAGCCGCCGGTCAGGCCAGCGCGCCACACGGCTCGGTACGCTTCCCGCAGGTCGGGCGTGAGCCAAGCGCCGCCTGCGTGTGCGGGATCGGCTGCGCCCATATTGGTGAAAAAGGGCCACAGGCGCCGGAAGTCATCTTCCGCCAGCAGCTGCTCGGCATCGGGCCTGCAGAAGAAATTCATGTAGGCGCTACCGGATTGCTGCCGGCCGTTATGCAGCAGTTCGCGAAGAAAGGCAGCAGGATGCGGTGCGTTGATGATCAGAAGCTGTTTGATGAGGTCTGGGCGCTGCGCTGCCAGGCTCCAGGCCAAGGCGCCTCCCCAGTCGTGCGCCACGAGAAGGTCCAGGGGCGCACCCTGCTGCTCGATCAGCGCCGCGACATCACGCACGAGGTGCTTGGCGCGGTATTGCACCGTCTCCACCGGGCTCGAAGAATCAGCAAAGCCGCGCAGATTGGGCGCCGTTGCATGCACGATGCCGTCCAAACGCGACAGGATGTCATCCCAGGCAAAAGCGGCCTCAGGAAAGCCATGCAACAACAGCGCACGCGGGAGATGGGTCGCCGCCGTGTTTTCGCGCAGGCTCAAGCGGATGCCGTGCGGCAGATCCGCGGCCGACAGGCGGATCGGTGTTCGCGCGGTAATTGACACTGACCCCATTTTTCAGCCCGTGACCCAACTGTGCAGGGTTTGGGCGAGGTCGTCGACGCCGGTTTTTTTCAGGGCCGAAAACAGCACGATGCCGACATCGGATTCCTCGGTGGCATAGGCTCCCAGGGCTTCGGTGGCGGACTGCAGGGCGGCTTGGGCTTCCTTGCGGTTGAGCTTGTCGGCCTTGGTGAGCACCACCAACAGCTTGACCTGGCCGCAACTCACGCGCGGCGCGATGAAGTCCAGCAAGCGCTGGTCCAAAGGAGTGAAGCCCAGGCGCGAATCGACCATCAGCACCACGCCGGCCAGGCTGCGGCGCAATTCCAGGTAGTCGGCCATCACCTTTTGCCAGCGCAGCTTGGCATCGCGCTCCACCGCGGCATAGCCGTAGCCGGGCAGGTCGGCCCACAGGGCATTGGGCTCGTCCTTGGGGCCTACGGCGAACAGATTGATGTGCTGGGTGCGGCCGGGTGTCTTGGAGGCAAAGGCCAGGCGGCGCTGTTGCGCCAAGGTGGTGATGGCGGTGGACTTGCCCGCATTGGAGCGGCCAACGAAGGCAATTTCACACAGTTCGGTCGACGGCAATTGGTCGAGGCGGCTGGCGGTGGTGAGAAAGCGCGCCGTGTGGGCCCAGCCCATGGGCTGCACGGCCGGGGGTATTAGGGCCGATACCTCTGCAGCGGGATTGGGCATAGGGGGTTCAGATGTCATGGAACATTGTAAAATGCAGGATTTGGTCGTAACCGGTTAAAAGATTGCCGCCATGAAGGCTTTGAACACACTCCTGACTGCTGCCTTGTTTGCCCTGAGCAGCGGTGCTGCACTGGCTGCTTCGCCCGCCGCGGCGCCTGCCCCCGATCTGGCCAAGGGCCAGGCCACGGCGGCCGTCTGCGCGGCCTGCCACACGGTGGATGGCTCGCGCGGCAGCCCGGCCAACCCCATCCTGGCGGGCCAGCACCCCGAATACCTGGTCAAGCAACTGCAGGAATTCAAGGCCGGCAAGCGCAAGAACGCGATCATGGCCGGCTTTGCCGCCACGCTGTCGGACGACGACATGCGCAATGTGGCCGCCTTCTACGCCAGCAAGACCGCCAAGCCCGGCGCGGCCAAGGACAAGGAACTGGCCACCCTGGGCGAAAAGATCTACCGCGGCGGCATCGGCGACCGCAACATCCCGGCCTGCGCCGGTTGCCACAGCCCCACGGGCGCCGGCATCCCCGCGCAGTACCCGCGCGTGGGCGGTCAGCATGGCGACTACACCGAAGCGCAACTGCTGGCCTTCCGCAGCGGCGCCCGCGGCAACAGCACCCAGATGATGCAGATCGCCGCCAAGATGAACGACCGCGAGATCAAGGCCGTGTCGGACTACATCGCCGGCCTGCGCTGATCCGCAGCCCGCATCACCCCCTCGAAGAGGCCGGTCATCGACCGGCCTTTTTCATTTCCCGGGCCCCGGCTCCCGGATAATCGCCGGTGACATGAGCAGCACCCCACACACCGGCGGACTTGAGGTCCGCGCCCGTTCGGCTTTCGTACAGGAGGCGGTGGAACTGCTGTCCTCCATGCGCTTTGCCATCTCCCTGCTGACGGTGATTTGCATCGCCTCGGTGATCGGCACTGTGGTCAAGCAGGGCGAACCGCTGAACAACTATGTGAACCAGTTCGGCCCCTTCTGGGCCGATCTGTTCGCACGGGTGAACCTGTACACCGTCTACAGCGCCTGGTGGTTCCTGCTGATCCTGGCCTTTCTGGTCACCTCCACCACGCTGTGCATCCTGCGCAATGCGCCCAAGATTGCAGCCGAGCTGAAGACCTACAAGGAACACATCCGCGAGCAGTCGCTTCAAGCCTTCCACCACAAGGCGCAGGGCACGGTGAACGAAGCACCGCAGGCCGCCTACGACCGCGTAGCCGCACTGCTAGTGGCCCAGGGCTGGCGCGCCAAGGCACAGATCCGCAGGCCCGAGGCCGGTGGCAAGGCGCAACCGGGCACCATGATCGCAGCGCGCAAGGGCATGGCCAACAAGTTGGGCTATCTGGCCGCGCATTCCTCCATCGTGCTGATCTGCGTGGGCGGCCTGAGCGACGGCGACCTGATGGTGCGGCTGCAGATGGCGCTGCAGGGCAAGAGCGTATTTTCCGGCGGCGGCTTCATCACCGAGGTGCCGCAGCAGCACCGCCTGCCCGAAGGCAGCCTGACCTACCGGGGCAACGTGCTGGTGCCCGAGGGCGGTCGCCAAGGCGTGGCGCTGCTGAACATGCCCGGCGGCGTGGTGCTGCAGGACCTGCCCTTCGACATCGAACTCAAGAAGTTCATCGTCGACTACTACGAAACCGGCATGCCCAAGCTGTTCGCCAGCGAGATCATCATCCACGACAGGGCCACCGGAGAGGCGAAACCGGCCACGGTGAAGGTCAATGAGCCGGCCTTCCACCGCGGCGTGGCCATCTACCAAAGCAGCTTTGACGACGGCGGCAGCCAACTCAAGCTGCGGGTGCTGCCCCTGGGGGGCGGC
>CAMCTE010000023.1 GCA_945878385.1 Azohydromonas lata NBRC 102462
CCGGCTGCTTTGCCTACTCGCCAGTACCCGGTGCGGCCGCCAATGAAATGGCCGGCGCACTGCCCGATGAGGTGCGTGAGGAACGCCGCTCGCGCTTCATGGCGGTGGCTGAAGCGGTGTCGGTTGAGCGCCTGGCCCGTCGGGTCGGCGCCACCGTGCAGGTATTGGTGGACGAGGCGCCTGCATTGGGTCGCCGTGGTGGCCTGGGGCGCTCCTACGCCGACGCCCCGGAGATTGACGGGGTGGTGCGCCTGTTGCCGCCGCAGAAGATTTCCACCACGCTGAAGGTGGGTGAGTTTGCCCGCGCGCGCGTGGTGAAGGTGGACGGACACGACCTGGTGGCCCAGCCGTTGTGAGCCAACAGGAGCCCAAGGCCACCACGGGCGCCACAGAGCAGGGTGCCGAACGCACCCTTGACCCCGTCAGCGGCTTGATCCACCACCCCTATCGCCCACCGGGCGGGTTCGAATCGGTGCTGCCGGGCGTGCACAAGGCCTCCACCGTCTACTTCCCCGACGTCAAGGCCTTGCGCACCCGGGATTGGCGCCACAAGGAAGGCTACACCTACGGCCTGCACGGTACGCCCACCACTTTCACGCTCGAAGAACGCATCGCCCATCTCGAGGGCGCGCGGCATTGCGTGCTGGCACCCAGTGGCCTGTCCGCGCTGGCCCTGGTGAACCTGGCGCTGCTCAAGCCCGGCGACGAGGTGCTGCTGCCCGACAACGTGTACGGTCCCTCGAAGGAACTCGCGCGGACGATGCTGGCGGATTGGGGCGTGGCGCATCGCGTCTACAACCCCATGGATCCGGCGTCTGCCCTGGCTTCGATGGGCCCGTCCACACGGCTGATGTGGGTGGAGGCGCCCGGCTCGGTCACGATGGAGTTCCCTGACCTGCGCGCCCTGGTGCGAGATGCACGTTCACGCGGCATCACCGTGGCCCTGGACAACACCTGGGGCGCAGGCCTGGCCTTCAAGCCCTTCGACCTGGCGCACGGCATGGATGGCCGTGCTGACCAACCGCTTGCCGTGGATGTGTGCATGCACGCGCTGACCAAATACCCGTCGGGTGGTGGCGATGTGCTCATGGGTTCGATCACCACGGTCGATCGCAGGCTGCATGAAAAGCTCTTGATGGCGCACATGCGGCTGGGCGTGGGTGTGGGTGCGAACGACGTAGAGGCCGTGCTCAGGTCCTTGCCCTCCATCGAGTTGCGCTATGACGCGCAAGACCGCGCCGCGCGTGAATTGGCGAGCTGGCTGGCCGTTCAGCATGGGGTGGCCCAAGTGCTGCACCCCGCGCTGCCGGGCTCGCCCGGTCATGCCCATTGGGCTTCACTGTGCACCCGCGCGGCAGGCATCTTCTCCATCCTGTTGGACGAGCAACTGCCTGCGAGCGCGGCAGACGCCTTCGTCGATGCGCTGCGCCTGTTTCGCATCGGTTACTCCTGGGCCGGCCCGGTCAGCCTGGTCGTGCCCTACGCTTTGGACGCCATGCGTCAGGACTGTTCCCATTTGCGCGGCCATCTGGTGCGCCTGTGCATCGGCTTGGAGGCCGTGGACGACCTCAAGGCAGACCTCGCGCAGGCCCTGTCGGTGATGCATGACCACCATGCCTGATCACAAGTCCCTGGCGCTGATCGACGCCCTCAAGGCTGGTGCATGCTGCCTGATCGTGCTGCACCATCTGGCGTTTTACGGCCCCCTGGCCGACCACGCCGACGATCTCTACCCCGCGCGGGTTGAATGGGTGGCCCAGCATGCCCGCCTGGCGGTGCAGGTGTTCCTGGTGTTGGGCGGCTACCTGGCGGCCAAAGGCCTGATGGCGTCCTGGGGCGACGCCGCGCCCGCACAGGCAGGGGTCGTGTGGCGCGACGCCGGCCGGCGCGTGGTGGAGCGTTTTTTCAGGCTGGCGCTGCCGCTGTGGGCGGCCTTGGTCCTGGCCGTGCTGTGCAATGCGGTTTCAGACCACTGGATGGACCACCCGTCCATCAGCGCTGCGCCCAACGTGCTGCAACTGCTGACGCACCTGCTTCTGCTGCAGGACATCGCCGGTCACGAAGCCCTCTCGGCGGGCATCTGGTACGTGGCCATCGATTTCCAGCTCTTCGCGATGCTCACCCTCATGGGAGCGGTCGCGCGCCTTGCGCCGCAGCCTCGGGGCGTGCTCATGGGGCTCACGCTGGCGGCTTTGAGCCTGTCGGCGCTCTTCATCAATCGCCACCCCTCCTGGGATGTGGGCGCCCCATATTTCTGGTGCAGCTACGGCCTGGGGGTGGCGCTGGGCCTGTCACCACGTCGTCGCGAACTGGGTCTGGCTGCCCTGGTGGTCATGGGGGCGTTCTTGCTCGAGCCCCGTAGTCGGTTGTTGGTGGCCATCACGACGGCGGTCGTCTTCTGGGCCTGGATGGCGGCCCAGGGGCGTGTCCTGCCGCGGGTGGCGCCATGGTGCCGGGGGCTCAGCCGCATCAGTTACTCGGTGTTCCTCACTCACTTTCCGGTGTGTCTGGTCGTCAACGCAATTTGGGTCACCTTCCTGCCCGTGAACCCTTGGGTGCAACTGTGGGGCGTGGTGACGGCATTGAAGGTCAGTCTCCTGGCCGGGTGGTTGTTCCATGAGCGAGTGGAGCGCCCCTTGGTCAAGAGGGTCAGCGGCCGCGTGTCCGGGCAAGCCGCCACGCACCCGGCCGGTCTGTCAACGTGAACGCGCCTTCATCGCACGCTCGACTTCGCGTTTGCCTTCGCGCTCCTTGATGGTGTCGCGCTTGTCGTGCTCGGCCTTGCCCTTGGCCAGGGCGATTTCAGCCTTCACCCAACCGTTCTTGAAATGCAGGTTCAGCGGCACCAAGGTGTAGCCCCGCTGCTCCACCTTGCCCACCAAACGGCGGATCTCGGCTTTTTGCAGCAGCAGTTTCTTGGTGCGGTCAGCCTCGGGCCGCACATGGGTGGAGGCGGTACGCAGCGCGTTGATGCGGCAGCCAATCAGGTACAGCTCGCCGTTCTTGATGACCACATAGCCATCGGTGAGTTGCACCTGACCCGACCGGATGGCCTTCACTTCCCAACCCTCCAGCACCACCCCGGCCTCGTGTCGTTCCTCGAGGTGGTAGTCGAATCTTGCACGCCGGTTCTCGGCGATCAGGGGGTTGGCGGCGGTCATGAACTTAAAATTGAAGCATTCTATGAAGCATGTGCGGAAATCCGTCCTGCTGTGGTACTCCGCCCGGCAGATGTACGACCTGGTCACCCGGGTGCAGTCTTATCCGGAGTTCCTGCCTTGGTGTGACCGCGCCGAGGTGCTGCAGGAAAGCGAAGAGGGCATGACCGCACGGTTGGGCCTCGCATTCTCGGGCCTGCGCCACGCCTTCACCACCCGCAACACCCACCAGCTGGGCCGTGCAGTCACGGTGGAGTTGGTGGATGGGCCCTTCTCAAGGCTCGAAGGCCGCTGGGCCTTCACCCCGGTAGGCGGTACACCGGCCGACTCTGCACCCGCCAGCACCGATGCTGCCGAACCGGCGGCCTGCCGAGTTGAGCTGGATCTGCAGTACGCGCTGAACGCGGGGCCTCTGGAGGTGGTGCTCAGTCCGGTATTCGACCGGGTGGCCAACACGCTGGTGGATTGCTTTGTGCAAAGGGCTGAGGCGGTGTATGGCGTCCGTTGATGCCGCGATGGGCGACGCGACGCTGCGGATTCAGGCGGCCTATTCACCGTCGCCCGAACAGCTTGATCTGGTGACGCTGAGCGTGCCCAACGGCACCACGGTGGGCGATGCGCTGAGGGCCAGCGGTTTGCTCGAGCGCCACGGCTTGACCTTGGATGCCAGCCTGGTGTGCGGCGTGTGGTCGAAGATTCGCCCTGTGGACCATCCGCTGCGCGAAGGCGACCGCGTGGAGGTCTACCGCCCGTTGCGGGTGGACCCGAAGGAGGCGCGGCGCCAGCGCTACCGCAAGGCCGGCACCAAAGGCAAGGGCGCCCAAGGCACCTCCGTATAATTCGTTTTTGCGTCCGGAGATTTCTCATGCGCCTGATCGGCAAAGCGCTCACCTTCGACGACGTGCTGTTGGTCCCCGCCTTTTCCCAGGTCCTGCCGCGGGACACCAGCCTCGCCACGCGCCTCACGCGCAACATCGCCCTGAACCTGCCCTTGGTGTCCGCTGCGATGGACACCGTCACCGAAGCCCGCTTGGCCATCGCCATCGCGCAGGAAGGCGGCATCGGCATCGTCCACAAAAACCTCACGCCGGCCCAGCAGGCTGCCGAAGTGGCGCGTGTGAAGCGCTATGAATCGGGCATCTTGCGCGACCCCATCATCATCCCGCCTGAAACCACGGTGCGCCAGGTGAAGGCACTGTCCGAGCAGTACGGCATATCGGGCTTCCCGGTGGTCGAGGGCGGCCGGGTGGCCGGCATCGTCACCGGCCGCGACCTGCGTTTTGAAACCCGCATGGACGCTTCTGTGCGCGACATCATGACGCCGCGCGAACGGCTGATCACCGTGCGCGAAGGGGCTTCGCTGGAAGAGGGCAAGGCCCTCATGCACCAGCACAAGCTCGAGCGTGTGCTGGTGGTCAACGAGGCCTTCGAATTGCGCGGTCTGATGACCGTCAAGGACATCACCAAGCAAACGAATTTCCCGAATGCAGCGCGTGATGCACAGGGCAAGTTGCGCGTGGGTGCGGCCGTCGGTGTGGGCGAGGGTACGGAAGAACGGGTGGAGTTGCTGGTCAAGGCCGGGGTAGACGCCATCGTGGTGGACACGGCGCACGGCCACAGCGCCGGTGTGATCGAGCGGGTGCGTTGGGTCAAGACGAACTTCCCCGGCGTGGATGTGATCGGCGGCAACATCGCCACCGGCGCGGCGGCGCTGGCGCTGGTGGAAGCCGGCGCCGATGCGGTCAAGGTGGGCATCGGCCCGGGCTCCATCTGCACCACCCGCATCGTGGCAGGCGTTGGGGTTCCCCAAATCACCGCCATCGACAATGTGGCCACGGCGCTCAAGGGCAGCGGCGTGCCGCTGATTGCCGACGGTGGCATCCGATTCAGCGGCGACATCGCCAAGGCCGTGGCCGCTGGTGCCGGCACGGTGATGATGGGCGGCATGTTCGCCGGTACCGAAGAGGCACCCGGCGAAGTGATCCTGTACCAGGGCCGCAGCTACAAGAGCTACCGCGGCATGGGGTCGATTGGCGCCATGAAAGCCGGCTCGGCCGACCGTTACTTCCAGGAAAACGACGAAACCAGCAACCCGAATGCAGACAAGCTGGTGCCCGAGGGCATCGAGGGGCGCGTCCCCTACAAGGGTTCGATGGTCAGCATCATCTTCCAAATGGCCGGTGGTCTGCGCGCGGCCATGGGCTACTGCGGTTGCTCCAGCATCGCGCAGATGCACGAGCGGGCGGAATTCGTGCAAATCACGGCGGCGGGTATCCGCGAAAGCCATGTGCACGATGTGCAGATCACCAAGGAAGCGCCCAACTACCGCATGGAGTAGGGCGTTCACATGAGCCACGCCGCCGGTCGTGCGCCGGCCATGCCCTTCATCCTGATCACGGTGCTCATCGACATGGTGTCGGTGGGCCTGATCATTCCCGTCTTGCCGCCCCTGGTGGGGCAGTTCGCTTCGGACGCCGCCGACCATGCCTTCTGGTACGGCGTGGTGTCGTTTGCCTTCGGCATTGCAAATTTCTTCGGCTCGCCCATCCTGGGCCGCCTGTCAGATCGCTTTGGCCGCAGGCCGGTGCTGCTCGTGGGTTTCCTGGGGCTGGCGCTGAACTTTTTTGCCACGGCCATGGCGCAGGCCCTGTGGGTACTGGTGGCGGTCCGTGCGGTGGGCGGCGCCTTCCAGGCCAACGCCGCGGTGGCGCATGCCTATGTGGCCGACATCTCCACCCCCGAAGAACGCGCCAGGCGCTTTGGCCTGGTGGGTGCCATGTTCGGCGTAGGTTATGTGCTGGGCCCCGTCATGGGTGGCGTGCTGGGCGACATCGACCTGCACCTTCCGTTCTATGTGGCGGGCACGCTGGCCGTGATCAATACCTTCTATGGCTGGCTCATCCTGCCCGAATCGCTGCCAGCGGAGAAGCGCACGCCTTTCGATTGGCGCAAAGCCAACCCCATCAGCTCACTCAAGGGCTTGGCGGCACTGGCCGGCGTGAAGCCACTGTTGTGGGTGGTGGCCTTGTCGAACCTCGCGCAATTCATCCTGCACATGACCTGGGTGCTCTATTGCAGCTTCAAGTTCGGCTGGGGCCCCAAAGAGAACGGTTGGTCGCTGTTCGTGGTGGGTGTAATGGCTGCGGTGGTGCAGGGGGGCTTGATGAAGGTTCTGCTCAAGCGCTTTTCACCGCAGCGCCTGGTGCAGATGGGGCTGGTGTCCTCGGCCATGGGCTATCTGGCCTGGGGGCTGGCCACCGAAGGCTGGATGATGATGGCCATCGTGGTGTGCAACCTGTTGGGCTTCACCGTCACGGCCTCGGTGCAAAGCCTGATCTCGAACGCCGCATCAGACCGTGAACAGGGCACTGCGATGGGCTCGGTGGCGTCGCTGACCAGCGCCATGGCCGTGGCCGCGCCGGTGATCGGGGCCGCACTGTTGGGTTCGGTCTCGCATCTGGGCCCCACCCATGTGCTGGTGGGCCTGCCCTTTTTCGCCTGCAGCGTGCTGCAGGTCACCAGTGCCGTGATTGCCATCCGGCACTTCGCTCGAGAACGAAAGGCCGCACAGCCCCATGTGGCTGCGGCGCCGCTGTAGTCCCACGCGGCCCAAACGGAACCAAACGGAACCAAACGGAACCGAATCATGTCCCACCAAAAAATCCTCATCCTCGACTTCGGTTCGCAAGTCACGCAGCTGATTGCCCGCCGGGTTCGCGAGGCCCAGGTGTATTGCGAAATCCACCCCAATGATGTGGGCGAGGAATTCATCCGCGCCTTCGCGCCGCAGGGCATCATTCTCTCGGGGTCACACGCCAGCACCTACGAAGACCACGAACTGCGCGCACCCCAGGCCGTGTTCGACCTGGGCGTGCCGGTGCTGGGCATCTGCTATGGCATGCAGACCATGGCCGTGCAATTGGGTGGCAAGGTGGAATGGAGCGATACGCGGGAATTCGGCTATGCCGAGGTGCGCGCCAGAGGCCACACGAAGCTGTTCGACGGCATTGAGGATTTCCGCACCGCCGAAGGCCACGGCATGCTCAAGGTGTGGATGAGCCACGGCGACAAGGTCACCGAACTGCCCCCGGGCTTCAAGCTGATGGCCAGTACCCCCAGTTGCCCCATCGCCGGCATGGCCGATGAATCACGCGGCCTGTATGCGGTGCAGTTCCACCCCGAGGTTACCCACACCTTGCGCGGGGCCGAAATCTTTCACCGTTTCGTGCGCGACATTTGCGCTTGCCGTGGCGACTGGATCATGGGTGACTACATCGCCGAGGCGGTGGCTCGCATTCGTGAACAGGTGGGCGATGAGGAAGTCATCCTGGGCCTGTCTGGCGGCGTGGATTCCAGTGTGGCTGCGGCCCTCATTCACCGCGCCATTGGTGAACAACTCACCTGCGTCTTCGTCGACCACGGGTTGCTGCGCCTGAACGAAGGCGACATGGTGATGGAGATGTTCGCGGGCAAGCTGCACGCCAAGGTGGTGCGCGTGGACGCCAGCGAACTCTTCATGGGCGAACTGGCCGGCGTGAGTGACCCTGAAGCCAAGCGCAAGATCATCGGGCGCCTGTTCGTGGATGTCTTCAAGGCCGAAGCAGCCAAGCTCAAGGCCGAGGGGCAGGGCGGTGCGGCCTCTTCAACGGTCAAGGGGGCTACCTTCTTGGCTCAAGGCACCATCTACCCCGATGTGGTGGAAAGTGGCGGCACCAAGACCAAGAAGGCCACCACCATCAAGAGCCACCACAATGTGGGCGGTCTGCCCGAGCAGCTGGGGCTGAAGCTGCTGGAGCCCCTGCGCGAGTTGTTCAAGGACGAGGTACGCGCCCTGGGTGTGGCCCTGGGCCTGCCGCATGAGATGGTGTACCGCCATCCCTTCCCAGGCCCCGGCCTGGGCGTGCGCATCCTGGGCGAAGTCAAGCGCAACTATGCCGATCTGCTGCGCCGAGCCGACCACATCTTCATCGAGGAGCTGCGCCGAGAAATCGACCCGCACACCGGCAAGAGCTGGTACGACCTGACCAGCCAGGCCTTTGCGGTGTTCTTGCCCGTCAAGAGCGTGGGCGTGATGGGCGACGGCCGCACCTATGACTATGTTGTGGCCTTGCGCGCCGTGCAGACCAGCGACTTCATGACCGCCGATTGGGCCGAGCTGCCCTACGCGCTGCTCAAGCGCACCAGCAGCCGCATCATCAATGAAGTGCGCGGCATCAACCGCGTGACCTACGATGTGTCGAGCAAGCCGCCGGCCACGATCGAGTGGGAATAGTGCGTCGGCTTCCCGTCCACTGAGCATCGCCTGCACCGCATGACCATCGACGACGCACACTGGATGCGCCTGGCCCTGCAGCAGGCCCAGCTGGCGCGAGAGCAAGGTGAGGTACCGGTGGGTGCGGTCTTGGTGCGCGACGGCGCGTGGGTCTGCGGTGGTTACAACCAACCGATCACCCTGCACGACCCGAGCGCCCATGCCGAAATGCAGGCCTTGCGCGCCGCGGGTGCGGCCTTGGGCAACTATCGGCTGCCGGGGCTGACGCTGTATGTGACCCTGGAGCCCTGCGCCATGTGCGCCATGGCCCTTCTGCATGCGCGCATCTCGCGCGTTGTGTTTGCCGCTTCAGACCCCAAGACCGGCGCGGCCGGCTCGATCCTTGATCTGTTTGCCTACCCGCAACTCAACCACCACACCACGGTCGAAGGTGGTGTGTTGGCCAACGAAGCTGCGGCGCTGCTGCAAGATTTTTTCCGCGAGCGCCGCAAGGCCCAGCGGTCCACTGGATCCACCGCATGAGCCACCCCAAGAACCTGATCATCTTTGCCGCATCGGGGGTGGAGACTCGCCGGGCGCACCTGCAGCGGGCCCGACGCCGCTTGCAACACCTGGGCTACACCGTCACCGAAGACCAGAGCACCCGGCTGCGCCATCAACGCTTTGCCGGCACAGACGAACAGCGACTGGCCACGCTGCACCGGGTGGCCGATGCCGCCCCGTCGGTGGCGCTGGCCTGTCGCGGTGGTTACGGCATGACACGCCTTCTGGACGCCATTGACTGGACGCGCCTGAAGCGCAGCGTCGACCAGGGGACGCGCTGGATGGGCTACAGCGACATGACCGCGCTCAGCCTCGGCCTGCTGGCCCACACGGGTGCTCCTACGTGGCACGGCCCGATGGCGGCCGAAGATTTCGGGCGCGAGATGGGCCCGGATGCCGACCTCGACGAGGCCAATGAGATCACCTGCGAGACCTTCGATCAGGCCATGTCCGGCGAATTGGAGGCCCTGGGTTTTCGCACATCCAAGGGCCATGACGGGTTCACCGCGAGTGGCCGTCTGTGGGGCGGCAATCTCAGTATGGTGTGCAGCCTGCTGGGAACCCCACACATGCCACGCATGAAGGGCGGCATCCTGTTTCTGGAAGATGTGGGCGAACCTCCCTACCGCGTGGAGCGCATGTTGCTGCAACTGGCGCAGGCCGGTGTGTTGGCGCAGCAGCGCGCCGTCTTGCTGGGGCAATTTACCGCCTGGAAGGCCTCACCCCTGGACCGCGGCTACGGGCTGCGCCAAGTGTGGCAGCGCCTGGCTGAGGTGTGTGCCTTGCCCTTGATCACAGGCTTGCCGGTGGGGCATGTGCCGCTGAATATGGCCTTGCCCCAGGGGCAGGCCGTGCGGCTTCAAGTGGAGAAGCAGACGGCCTACCTGCTGTTTCAGGACTGAAGATTCCGGGCTGCGGATACTGAACCGCAGCCCAGCGCCCCATAGTCAGCGCACCGGCGCCAGGGCTTGATCCAGGAACTTGAGCATGCGCTCGTAGAGCTCCACATTCACGGCCTGTACTCCGTAGCCGTGGCCCTCGCCCTTGCCCACGAAATAATCCTTCACCGGGTTGCCTGCTGCGGCCAGCGCATCGGCCATGCGTTTGGCCTGTGCCGGCGGGGTGCGGGCATCCTGCTCACCCACATACATGAAGACCGGAATCTTGATGCGGTCGGCCTGGAACAGCGGCGATTGCTCGCGCACCTTGGGGTCGTCGAAGTCCTTGACGCCCTGAACCTTGCGCCAGTATTCGACCGCCGCAGGCGAGAAGGAATAGTCGGCCCGCTCGCGCTGGAATTTCAAATCCGTCACCGGCAAGCCGGAGATGGCGCAGGCGAAGGGGTTGGTGGGCCGAGTAGCGGCCTGCAGGGCAGCATAGCCCCCGTAGCTGGCACCCGAGATGCAGATGCGCTTGGGGTCAGCAAAACCCTGATCAATGGCCCAGGTCACCGCGTCTTCGTGGTCTTCAGACATTTGCTGCCCATAGGTGCCAAAGCCCGCGTAATAGAGCTTGGAGCCCAACTCCGGCGTGATGCGGAAGTTGGGCAAGACCACCGCATAGCCGCGTGAGGCCAGTACCTGCGCTTCGCGCACTCCGAAGGAAGGCCCGTAGCGGCCACCTTGAACCACATCGCGCGCGAACGGCCCGCCATGGATGTGCACGATGGTGGGCAACTTCTGTCCGGCTTGGTGGTTCTTGGGCAGCACCACATAGGAGGGAATATCCAGTCCGTCACGGGTCTTCAACCGAAATGGCTTGACCGCCGCCAGCTTGCCCTCCAGCCACGGGCGCGACGCACCCACCTCTTCGATGCGCTTGGTTTGCTTGTCGTACAGGTACAAGCGCCCAGGCAGCGTGTCAGAGTAACTGCTGATGAGCACACGGGAGGCCAGCCGCGTGCCCGACAGGACATTGGAGCGGTCCGGCCAAGTCGCGTCCACGGAGGCCTGGATCTTTTCCATGGTCTCGTCCACCCACAGCATCTGAGGCTTGTCCGCGTCAATGCGCAAGCCGGCCAGTGCACCGGTTTCAGGGTCAAACACCAGGCTGTTCAGCGACGCCCCCTGGGGTGAAGCACCCAGGTCGTACTGCGGGTGTTGAGCCACCATTTCCACCATCTTGCGGTCATTGGGGTTGTAGCGGTAGATGGCCATGTTGGCGCGGCCTTCATTGCTGGCCACATACAGGTGCACATCGTCGGTGTCGAACGCCAAGGGCACGAAGGCCGGCGGCTGCGTCTCATCAAAGCGGGCAAGCTCCTGCCAGGGGGAGTCGGCATCGCGCCGGTAGTGCACGATGCGCTGCGTGCTGCTGCCCTTGCCACTGGCGACGGCTACCCGGGGCACCAGTTTGCTGTCCAGCACCCAGGAACTGATGCGGTCACCAGGCCGCCCAGCCGTCAGCAGACGGTGCCGCCCGGTGCTCAAGTTGATGCGGTACAGATCAAAGGAGTCGTCATTGGCCACCACAGCCGAGACGATCATTTCATCGGCCGAGCCCGGAATGTTGCGCAGCGGTTGCATGGCCATGAAGCCACCCGTCTCGCTCTTCATCAACTGGCTGGCCGTGCGCGCCAATTGCCGCTCTTCAGTGCCATCGCGCTTGATCACGAACAGCCCGCCGGCCCGGGGCGCGTCTTGGCCCGATGGCGCATTGAGTTGAACCGCGCTGTACAGGATGCGTTCATTGCCTACCCAGCGCAGGCGGCCCAGGTCGATGTTGTCGTAGCGGGTGAGCACCGAGGCCTTGCGCGTGTCCAGGTCGATCACGACCAGGTTCAGCCGGCTGTTGACCGCCGAGAGCGTGGCCAGATAGCGGCCGTTGGGCGACAGCACGGCTTCCGAAAATTCCGGCCGGCGGAAGAAGTCTTCGAGCTTGATCAGGCCAGAGGCCTGCACCTGAACCGTCGCCGTGGGGGCTTCGGTCTGCGCCTTGGCTGCGCCGGCCCAACAAGCCAAAGAGGCTGTCAGGCCAAGGGCCAAGGCCCGCCAACCACCGCCGCGAACGCGGTTGATCCATCCCCAACCGCGGTTCTTGCCCGTACGCTTCATCTCCATGTGCTCCCCTGTATGAACGATACGCAGTCCGTAGATCAAGCTGCGCTGCGAAGGTTCCATGCGACCGTACCGATGCCGCAGTCCAAGCGCTCCAGCTCCAAGTGCTTCAGGCCCGCGGATTCCTGCAGTGTGGTGCGCCAATGTGCAGCGGCTGTTTCATCCAAGGCACTGGCCAACATCTGGTCCAGGCGCCGGCGCTCACCTTCGTACACCGCCTGTAGCTGTTCCAAGGCGCGCTGCGCTGCGGGCTCGCCCACTGTCTTGAGGTCGCGAATCACCTGGGTGGTCGCGCGCAACAGATCCATCAGTACCGCACTGGGCCGCCCACGGTCTTCCATCACCTGTTTGAGGCGGTCCACACCAGCGTTGTAGGCGTCGCGCGTCTCCACGCCATGCATCATCCGCTGCACCGGGTCTGCAGGTGCGGTGGCCAGTGCGCTCACCAAGTCTTTCGCAAGCGCGGGCAAGCGCACATCCTCCAGTGCCATCCGCAGGTCGCCGGCATGTTCGCGACTGACAGCGTCGATCACCGAACCGCGCGCGTGCAGGACCGCATTGAAGAATCCGTTGAGGCGCAGCCAACGAGGCACTGCTTGTGCAATCGACCGCAACGGCAAATACTCCAGCCCAAAGTTGCTCACCAAGGCATCCACCGGGCCATGAGGCGGCTCAGCGGTGTCGAAGGGCGTCTGGTCCAGCACCCGAATCGAAGCGGGCAGGGCGTGCTGCCAGGCGCTCCCCAAGTGGGCGGCATCGATGCACCACCAAACAGCCGGCGGCGCGGGTGTCCATCCAAGGCTGGACATCAGCCGGGCCAGAATGGCCGGGCCGCTTCCCACATCGGCGATGGCGCCGGCCAACTGCAGCGCAGGGATCTGCGATTGCCAATGGGTGCGCAAAGCCGTGGCCACTGGGTCACTGGCCAGAAGATCGATGGAGCCGGTGAGGGTCTGTTGCCAATGTTGGCTCCAGGCGCGGCTTGGGTCTGCAGCAAGCGGGAGTTCGGCGAGGGTCATGCTTTTGAAGTAAATCCGAGACCACCGCAGGGTGGCGACTCCAGGTCGGTGAGGGTGGTAATCAACGCCGCAAAAGCCTCGCGCTCCACAGCACTGAGCTCAGGATGCCAGGCATCGGTCAGCAGGATGCCGCGCACGTCGTCGCTGGGGTTCTCGGCCGCGTGCAAGAACGTGTCGTCAAAGGCGAACACTTCGCCTTCCTGCCAGTAGTGGCGCCCTACGCCCACCAGTTCAAGGTAGCACCCGGGCGGCACCTGCAGAGGCAGGTGCACCACCAGGCGCGCATTGGTCACGCCGTGGTGCGGCTCGATCCGGGTGTGGGGCTGCAAAATGGAAAAGCAGGTTTCAGGCGATTGGCGTGCGATACGGCAACGATCCGCTGCGTCGAGTACGCCACTGGTGTGCGGATAGCGGGCATGGGTCTTGGCATAGCGCACACCGTGACGGTCAAAGAAGATGGCGTCCCACGAGGCCAGCGCACCGCCGCTGACATAGTCGCGGGCCTTGTCCTGGGGCAATTCACCCATGAAGGGTTCGTGCGGGTCGTGCTCGCGCAAGGCGTACTCGAATTCCTCACGGATGGCTGCATAAGCGGCAGCCAAATCACGCGCCAACTCGATGCGCTTGGCGTCTACAAAGCCGCCGGTGGAAAGGCCCGGTATGTAGAGCACCTTGGGCTGTTGTGTTGGGTGGCTGGAAAACACGCGAGCCTGACCCAAGTACCCCGCCAGCGCGCGGTCGATGCGAAACAGGGCGGCACTGCCGTGTTGATTGCGCAGTGCTTGAAGGCTGTCCTTCAGCCATTGCGCACGGCCTTGGGCCAGCTCAGCCGAGGTCGCGCGCAGGGCCTCTGCGTCTGGGAGTCCCACCGTCGACAGCGCATAGGCGTCCCATTGGGCCGGCAAGCGAAGCCCAGCCTGAAACCAGGCCTGCAGGGCACTTCGCTCGTCACCACAGGCCCGCCAATGCATGGCCAGTTGCATCCAGGTGTAGACGCAGGACTCAGCCTGAATGCTCAGGTCCAAGGCCCGTTCGGGCGCTTGGCCCAGGAATTCGGATTGCCGCTGCAGGCGCTCGATCAGCGGGGGCAAGATCATGGGGTGCAAGCGTAGCGCAATTCATGCAGCCGAAAAAAAGGGGAGCCCTTGCGGGCTCCCCTTTAGGACAGACTGAATCCGGGAAGGATCAGAAGGTCTGCTGCACGCGGAAGTAGACCTGGCGGCCCAGACCGTCGTACAGGTTGAAGTTCCAGGGGCGACCGTCAAAGCTGATCAACTCCGGGAACTTGTTGGTCAAATTCACCGCGCCCACCGTCAGGCGGGTGTTGGTGGCCGCGTTGTACGACACGGAACCCGTGAAGGTGGTGTAGGCGGGCGTGGGCTGCGCCGTTTCCTTGCTTTGGCCCGCAATGCGGTTCATCGCCAGGAAGCCGGTGAAGCGGCCGATCGTGTAGGTGTTGGCGAAGTTCATGCGCCACTTCGGAGCACCTTGGGTGCCCACGAGGTTGTCACCACCGTCGATCGAGTAGTCACGCACCATGCTCAGGGTCAGCGACTGCTGCAGGCGCGAAGAGCTGAACTTGAAGTTCGTGCGGCCGTTCAGGTCCACGCCCGTGGTGTCCAGCGTGCCTTCGTTGATCGCGCCGCGGGTCACATTGGTGATCTGGCCGGTGGCCGCGTCACGCGTGACGCTGAAGGCGGCAGGCACGGGGCCCAGCGCCGGGTTCAGCGTGCGGTTGATGATCGTCTGCGAAGAGATGCTGGCGATACGGCCGTCAATGTGGATCTTGTAGAAGTCCGCGCTCAGGCTGAGCCAGTTCGTAGCGTCCACCACCAAGCCAAAGCTGGTCTGCTTGGAAGTCTCAGGGTTGAGGCCCGGGTTGGAGATCGAGGTGGCATCCACCTGGATCTGCGGCTGTACGCCGTCCACCACACCATCGCCGTTGGCGTCGCCGCACTGGGCAGCCGTACGGCCAAAGGCGCGGCAGGTGCGCAGATCGGTGATCGAGTCGGCCGAGAAGGCAGGCTTCTGGGTCAGGATGTCCAGCGTGGGAGCACGGAAGCCCTTGCCCACCGAGGCGCGCACGGTGGTGTTGGCCACGGGCTGCCAACGGATGGCACCCTTGGGCGAGAAGGCGCTGCCCGAATCGCTGTAGGAGTCGCGGCGGCCGGCCAGCGAAACTTCCAGGTTCTTCATGGCCGGGATGGACATTTCGAAGAACTGGGAGTTCACCTTGCGGCTGCCGGCAGCGGAGTTGCCTGCCGAGCCTTCGATGATGCCGGCTTCAGACTGAGGGTCGTACTGGTCGGAGTAGAACTCCTTGCGCGACTCGAAGCCCACCAAGCCGGTGGCGGCGCGGTTGCCGATCTTGAAAAGATCCATCGAAGCCGTGCCGTACACCTCGCGCTGGTCCCACAGGTCGTCACGGGTGATCGTGGACTTCACGCTGTTGAGCACATCAGCCGAATTGCCGAACGGGTTGAAAATGTTGTAACGGCCGGCGGTAATCGCGGCCTCGAGCAGCGGACGCACGATGTAGTTGCGGCCGAGTTCGATGTACTTGTAGCGCTCGTTGCGCACACCGAAGTCCACTTCAACCTTGTCGAAGACACGGCCCTTGACGCCCATCAGGCCGGAAGTGACGGTGGCTTCGGTGGTGGAGTCACGCGGGCCTGCAGCGGCCATGCGGTGACGCAGCCACAGGCCGCGCGGGCTGGCAGCAGCCAAGCCCGGTGTGGCGGCGGTGATGCTCAGGTACGGGGCGCTGGTGGGTGCCAGGAACACATTCACCGGCGTGGCGGCGTAGCGGCCGAAGCTGTCCACATTCGACACGGAGGCCGAGGTGTACACCGACCAGTCGTCGTTGATGTTGAAGTCACCCTTGGCGAAGATCGAGCGGTTGCTGATGGCCGCTTCGTTCGCAGCCGTGGCGTTGAAGTTGAACGAGCACAAGTTGCCCGGCTGGCCGGGGTTGGTGAAGTAGAAATCGTTCGTGTTGCAGGCAAAACCCGGAACCGGGGTACCGGCGCCGGTGGAAGCGCCCGTGGTGTTGCTGGCGCGGTAGTAGTTGTTGCCGAACGAGGACACGCCCTGGACGTTGCCGCCCTTCTGGTCGCGCGTGAAGATCATGTCGCGGCTGTTGGAGGACACGCCGGCGAAGACGCGGCCCTTGGCGCTCGAAGCACCCCACAGGGCCGAGAACTCACGGGTGTCGCCGCCCACGATCTTGGGGTTGCCTTCGCCGTAGTTGACCTGCACGCCATTGAAGTTCTTGCGGGTGATGATGTTGACCACACCGCCGATGGCGTCAGAGCCGTACACCGCAGAGGCGCCGTCCGACAGGATTTCAATGCGCTCAACGGCTGCCAGGGGCACCGCGTTCAAGTCTTGCGAGCTGCCCACGAACGGAGCCTTGGACACGCGGCGGCCGTCCACCAGCACCAGGGTGCGGTTGGAGCCGATACCCCGCAGGTCCACATCCGAAAGCGCCTGTGCGGAGCTGCCCGACTGAGGCTTGGTGTTGCCGAAGGAGGCGAAGGTGACCTCGCGCATCAACTCGGCCACGGAGGTTTGGCCGGTGGCTTCGATGGCGGCACGGTCGATCACCGTGACGGGCAGGGCACCCTCGGTTTCGGTGCGGCGCAGGCGCGAACCGGTCAGCTCAATGCGCTGGTCGGAAGCTTGTGCCTGGGTCTGCTGGGCGCTGGCCACGGGCATGTAGCCTGCGGTGCCCAGGGTCAGGGCCACCGCAGCGGCCAGGGGGGTCTTGTTCAGTTTCATCGAATGAATGTCCTGAGGTCAAAAACATGAATCCCCAAGGAGTCCCTGGGGGCTTTAGTGCAAGTAGTTTGGCACATGACTCTTTGATGACGCCGCCCAACGCCGCCTTTGTATCGTTCTTGCAACTGAGGGTAAACCCAAAAGTTTTGGCTGTTTGTTGACCAAAGTGGGCGACGTTTCCGACTGAGCGGCGTGAATGCAAGGGGAAGGCCGCTGAATTCAAAGGGTCCGACAGCCGCTTGGATCGGTTCAACCGGCCCGCCCCCCTCAACCAAAGGGGGCCGACCCACTCGTTTACGCTGTTGTGGAGCTTGGTTAGACGAACTTGCCTGCAATGGCTCATCACCCACTTGTCGGGGGATGTCCACATTTCGCGCTTGGTTCAGACGTATCTCGGGCACACAATCGACAGCATGCGCGCCGCTGCGTTCAGTCGGGTTCAAAGCAACACGAGCGCTTGACCCCAGTCGGCCACCCCACACACGACATAAGGAGCCCCGCAGAATGTTCACCGAGCATCGCATCGCTGCAGCAACACTTCTAGCCCTTGGCGGGGCGCTTGCCACCACCGCCCTGGCCCAAAGCCAGCGCGTTGAAGTCACCGGCTCCTCCATCAAGCGCATCGCCGCTGAGGGCGCGCTGCCGGTGATCACCATCAACCGCGCTGAAATCGAGCGCACCGGCGCCACCAGCACCCAGGAACTCATTCAGGCACTGCCTTCGATGCAGGGTTTCACCACAACGGCCCAATCGGTCAACGGCGGCGGTGGCGGCGTCACCACGGCGAGCCTGCGCAATCTGGGCTCCAAGTACACCCTGGTGCTGCTCAACGGCCGGCGCCTGGCACCGTTCAACACCGGCTCCAGTGTGAACCTGGAGCAGTTGCCGCTGTCGGCCATCGAGCGCGTGGAAATCCTGGCCGATGGCGCTTCGGCCATTTACGGCTCGGACGCCATTGCCGGCGTCGTGAACTTCATCACCAAAAGCAACGCCACCGACGGCGGCATTGATGTGAAGGTGTCGCGCCCGCAGGCCGGCGGTGGCCAGCAGCGCAGTGCCAGCCTGAGCAAAGGCATCGGCGACTACGACCGCCAGGGCTTCAATGTGCTCCTGGGCGCATCCTTCCAAAAGGATGAGGCGATCAAGGCGTCCCAGCGGGAATTCTCCAAGACCGGCGTTTTTCCCTTCACCTTCAAGGGCACCAACTACTACTTCTACGAAACGTCGGGCAACTCGGTACCGCCCAACATCCAAATTTACGATGCCAACGACGACCTGCTGCGCAACTACAGCCCGGGAGCGCTCAATGGCACCAACTGCGGGCCGAACCCGGCATCGTTCAAGTTGGGCAACACCTGCCGCTTCGATTACTCCTCCACCGTGGAAGCGCAACCCGAGGCCGAGCGGCGAAATGCCTACGGCAGCGCTTCGCTTCGGCTGGGCAAGGACAGCCGCGCGTTTGTCGAAGGCATGTTCTCCGATGTGGCGATGTACGGCCGCTTTGCGCCGCCGGCCCAACCCTTGCGCATGCCCATTGGCGGCACGCTGTACAACAAGTACGTGAAGCCCTTCCTGGGCCAGTTCGGCATCGCTGAAAAAGATGTCGCCGATGTGACCTACGGCATGCGTCTGGCCGATGCCGGCCTGCGCTCCAACGACTACCTCACCCGCGGGCACCACATGGTGGCGGGCCTGGAAAGCAGTTTGGCTGGCTTTGATGTGGCGGCCACGCTCACCCGATCGGGCAACACCCTGGACAGCCAGTACGGTGGTGGCTATGTCAGCCGCATCAAGATGGACCAGTTGATTGCCGCGGGCACCTTCGACCCCTTCGCGCAGGGCACAGACGCCTCTCGCGCGGCCATTGCACCGGCGGTCTTGCGGGACATCGACCGTTCCAAGTCCACGCTGGACCTGGCCTCCTTGCGGGCATCTGGCCCGGCATTCAAGGCACCGGGCGGACAGGCCTTTGTGGGCCTGGGCATGGACCTGAGCCGCCAACGCTATGTATCCGACCCCGCGCCGATCACGCAGGGCCCGAACGCTTTCCAGCCCAACTTCGCTGATTTTCCGGTGGGCTCGGGTCAGGGTTCACTTCCCTTCGATTCGGCACGCCGCGCGCGTGGCGCCTTCGTGGAATTGCAGGTTCCCCTGGCCAAGAATCTGGAGGTCACCGGCGCGCTCCGTCACGACAGCTATTCGGCCATCCGCAACAGCCGCAACTTCGACGCCAACCTGAACCCCGTGTCGTCGGCCACGCAGGGTGAGCCCGCGTCCAAGGCCACCTACAAGCTCGCGTTCCGCTTCCAACCCACGCAGCAATGGCTGATGCGGGGTTCGGTGGGCACGGGCTTCCGCGCACCGGCCATGGACGACATCACGCTTCCTTTGATTGATGCCGGTGTGGTGGGCAACCAATACGGCTGCCCGGTGACCGCGCCCGACCTCCTGGCGGTGGGTTGCCGCAGCATTCCCACACAGTACAAGCAGCAAAGTGGCGGCAACCCCTTCACCGGCAGCGCAGGCCTCAAGCCCGAGCTCTCCCGGCAGTGGACAGTGGGTTTCCGCCTTGAGCCCGGCAACTCGTTCAGCGTCGGGGCCGACTGGTGGTCGGTGCAGATTCAGGACGGCATTACCTCGGTGCCCGAGTCCACCGCCTTCTCCAAGTTCTCCACCTATCGCTCCCTGTTCAATGTGACCACCGAGGCCGCCACCGGCCGGCCGATCCTCACCTTCAACAGCGTTCCCTTCAATGCCTCAGTCATCAAGTCCTCCGGTCTGGACCTGGACATGACGCTCACCCAAAAACTGCCGGTGGGCACCCTGAGCATGAATGCGGTGGTGACCTATCTCCTCGATTCGTACTATGACCTGGGCTTTGGTGATGGGCGAGAAACCAGCGTGGGTCGCTATGGCAGCGATGGTGCGGTCGCCTTCCGCACGCTGGCGCGGGTCAGCACCACCATGCAGACCGGTGCCTTGGCCAACACCGTGGTGGTGAAGTACCGGCCGGGCTACAAGGATGTGAAGTACTCGGAGGATGACTCGCCGGTGCGCCTGGCCACTGCCACGGGTGGTTTCGGGCCGTTCGTCGAGTTTGAAGGCTTGGATGTTCCGGCCTACATGACGGTGGACTACCAAGGGCGTTACGCCATGAGCAAGTCCATCACCTTCACCGCCGGTGTGTTCAACCTGTTCAACCGCCGCCCGCCGCTGACCCTCAAGCTCGACGGCGGCAATATGGTGGGCTACGACCCGCGCTACCACGACGGCCGAGGCCGTACCCTGTATC
Source organism: Azohydromonas lata NBRC 102462 (assembly GCA_945878385.1). Classification (GTDB taxonomy): domain Bacteria; phylum Pseudomonadota; class Gammaproteobacteria; order Burkholderiales; family Burkholderiaceae_C; genus RFTU01. The sequence continues at coordinate 20,121 of CAMCTE010000023.1, forward strand.
TGCAGGCGGCCTACAAGTTCTGACGGGAAAAAGAGGAGTTTGCTGACGGGGCTTCGCGCAGAGCGGCCCCTTAGCGCAACGCTCCTGCGGGGAACACGAAATCCACCGGGCAGGCTGGGGCGCTTTCGCCGCGCCCCGGACCATGTTCATGGGGCCGGGCCACAAAGCCGGTGCGCAGCCCCGATGCTGCGGCGGCGGCCAAGTCGTCCGAGTGCGCCGCCACCATCATCACCTCATGGGGCTGCAACCCCAGCGCATCGCAGGCCCGCAGGTACACGACGGGCTTGGGCTTGTAGTCCCCGGCCACCTCCGCGCCCAAGATGGCATCCCAATGCCATCCGTTGTGCCGCGCCAAGTCCGCCATCAGGGAAATATTGCCGTTCGAGCAGGGGGCCAAGAAATAGGCTGAGCGCAAGCCGGCCAGCCCAGGACCCACATCGGGCCAGGCGTCCAGGCGGTGCCAGGCCAGGTTCAGTTCAGCGCGTGTGGGCTCTGCGATCTGCTCCGCTGTGGCCGTACCCAGCCTGGCCAGCACGATGTCCAGGTTGCGCCGGTGCAGGAGGTCAAGTTTGCAGAATGGCAAGCGACCGCTGCGCACTTCTTCCATGGCACCTTGGTACTCGCCGCGCCACGCATCGGCCAAGGCCAACCAGTCCACCTGAATGCCC
>CAMCTE010000024.1 GCA_945878385.1 Azohydromonas lata NBRC 102462
GCCGGCCAAACGGGCGCCACGGTTTCCGTGATCTATGTGCCGCCCGCTGGTGCCGCGGACGCCATCTGGGAAGCCGTGGAAGCCGACCTGGACCTGGTCGTGTGCATCACCGAAGGCATCCCCGTGCGCGACATGCTGATGGTGCGCAACAAGATTAAGGCCAAGGAAGCCTCCGGTGGCAAGAAGACGCTGCTGCTGGGCCCCAACTGCCCGGGCCTCATCACCCCCGAGGAAATCAAGATCGGCATCATGCCCGGCCATATCCACCGCAAGGGCCGCATCGGCGTGGTCAGCCGCTCGGGCACGCTCACCTATGAAGCGGTGGCGCAGCTCACCGAAATCGGTCTGGGCCAATCCAGCGCCGTGGGCATCGGCGGCGACCCGATCAACGGCCTGAAGCACATCGATGTGATGCGCGCCTTCAACGACGACCCCGACACCGACGCCGTCATCATGATCGGCGAAATCGGCGGCCCCGATGAGGCTGAGGCCGCCCAGTGGTGCAAGGCCAACATGAAGAAGCCGATCGTGGGCTTCATCGCCGGCGTCACCGCTCCTCCAGGCAAGCGAATGGGCCATGCGGGCGCGCTCATCAGCGGCGGGGCTGATACGGCCGACGCCAAGCTCGCCATCATGGAAGAGTGCGGCTTCAAGGTCACGCGCAACCCGTCTGAGATGGGCAAGCTGCTCAAGGCCATGCTCTGATCGAACCGGCACCCGGCTGGGCACAACGCACAAGGGCCGCCCGCTGGGCGGCCTTTTTCATGGGCGCGGTCATTCGTAATCCCCACACAGCGGCCGCCGCGCGGGCCTCATAAACTGTGGGGTTGTTCTCAAAGCCGCGCGCGATACCCCATGGACGCCCTGACCTCACCGGAATTCTGGCTTGCCGTTGGCCAGATCATCATGATCGACATCCTGCTGGGTGGCGACAACGCCGTGGTGATCGCCCTGGCCTGCCGCAAACTGCCTGATGCGCAGCGCCGCATGGGCATCATCTATGGCACGGCCGGCGCCATCGCGCTGCGCGTCATTCTCATCTTCTTCGCGCTCACCCTGCTGGCCATCCCCTTCCTGAAGATCGTGGGGGCGCTGCTGCTGGTGTGGATCGGCGTGAAGCTGCTGGCTCCGGGTGACGAGGACGAGCACGGCAACATCGAAGGCTCGGATCGGCTGTGGGCCGCTGTCAAAACCGTCATCATCGCCGACCTGGTGATGAGCATCGACAACGTGATCGCCATCGCCGGTGCGGCAGAGGGCGCGGGCGGTGAACACAAGATGTTCCTGGTGGTCTTCGGCCTGGTGGTGAGCATTCCCATCATCGTCTGGGGCAGCCAGTTCGTGATCAAGCTGATGGACCGTTTTCCCGCCATCATCACCGCCGGTGGAATGCTGCTGGGCTGGATTGCCGGCACCATGCTCGTGACCGACCCGGCCGTGGCCAACACGGAAGCCTGGACCTGGTTCATCAAGCTGCCGCAGACCGACTGGGTGCGCTATGCCGCCGGGGTGGTGGGCGCCGTAGGGGTGCTGTTGGTGGGCCGGGCGATGGCCAAACGCTCCGCGGCGGGCAGCCCGCCCGAGGCGCATTGACGGCTACTGCCCAAGACGCCGTGCGCTCGGCCGCACTGAGGTCTACACAAGAGAGTTGACGTGGGGCATGGTCGGCGGCAAGCCACCACGCAATTCGTCAACTTTCCCTCGCTCGCGTGAGCCTGCATCGGCTTCGCATGCGCAGCCAGCAACGCTCGCCGCCTAGCATGTCGGGCATGAGTTTCGTGTCGAACGCGCACGCAGTCCAAACCCTGCATCTGCATGCCCAGACCCATACCGGCCTGGTTCGACCGACCAATGAAGACGCCCATGGCCTCTTTCCCCAAGCCCACCTGGCGCTGCTGGCAGACGGCCTGGGCGGTGGCAATGCAGGCGAGGTGGCCTCTGCCATGGCGGTGGAACTCATCGGCGAAACCCTGGGCAGACCAGGCCACCTGCCCACCGGCGTCGACCATGGCGGCGAAGCCGGCCTGCTGAGAAGCGAACAAGCCCTGCGTGCAGCGGTGACGGCTGCCAATGCGGCAATCCATCAACACGCCCAGTCCCATCCGACCTGCTCGGGCATGGGCACCACCCTGGTCATCGCACAGTGGTGCGGCACGCATCTGTTGGTCGGTCATGCCGGCGATTCGAGGGCCTACCTGCTCAGGGCCAACGAGTTGCGTGTGGGCGATCAGATTCACCGCAGGTACATGCTCAGGGCACTGACCAGAGACCACAGTACCGCGCAACGCGAGGCGGAGCGGCAACTCGCCCGTGGGCTCCCGCTGCAAACGACCCACCCCGATCACGCGCCGGCACGGCTGACGCGGGCGCTGGGCGTGGAATTCGAGGTGGTGTTGGAACTGCATCGGCACCGTTTGTCGCGCGGAGACCTTGTGCTGCTGTGCAGTGATGGCCTGACTGACATGGTGGGCGATGCAAAGATCGAATCGCTGATCCATGCAACCCTGGACGGTGCGCCGCCGACAGCGGGGGAGTTGCCCTCACTGGCTCAGGCCCTGACCGATGCGGCCCTGCACGCGGGAGGTCGGGACAACATCACCGTGGTGCTGGGCCTGTGGTCGTAGAAACCAGCCCCAAACCCCCCAAAATTAGGGGTACAAATTCCCACCAAGGTGGGACCTTTCCACACCTGAGACAGTCCCCATGCTGGCCCCAAGGGGATATAGTCTTTTCCATCAGTCATACACCGGTCACCGGGGGAGAACCTTTCACCATGCCTCAACAGCACCATCACAAAATCAGCCGCACCCACCAGGGTCGCGCCCAGGGTGGCTTCACCCTCATCGAGTTGATGATCGTCGTGGCCATCATCGCCGTGCTGGCCGCCATCGCACTTCCCCAATACCGCAACTATGTGGCCAAGGCCGAAGTCGGTACGGCGGTATCCAATGTGGCTGGCGAGAAGGTCAAGGTGGCCGAGGCCGTCAATGCCGCCGCAGCCGACCTTTGTGGCGGGCTGCCCGCCACCACCTGCGTCGCCTCGGGCAATACCGTCACACTCACCGGTCGCTACCCGGCCACCGCCACGACCGATGCCGCAGCCAGCACCGTGGTCACCATCAAGGTGGCGGACTCCACCCTGTCCCCGATCACTTGGGGATGCACGGTGGCGAAGTCTGCCGTCACCGGCTACCAGACGGACGTGTGCGACAAGCTCACACCCTGATCGAATGATCAGGCAGGCGGGTGCGGCCAACCACACCCCCATCTGCCCCTGCAATAGGCCCGCCTCGGCGGGCCTTGTTTTTTGCCGAAAATCGCGCGATGCGTGAACCTCGACCGGTGACCCTTGCGCTGCTGGCCCTCCTGGCGGCCAGCCCGGTGCTGCTGCCCTTGGGCAAGCCGCCGGTGGTCACGGCGCTGGCCGAGTTGTGGATGCTGGCCGTCTCGGGCGTCGTTGCTGTGGTGCTCGGCCATCAAAGTTGGCGCGAGGCCCCGCTGCAGGTGGCGGCCTTCGAGTCGCCCGATGCAAGGCGCTCGACCTGGCCCATGCTGTTGGTGATGGCCGCGGCCATTGCGGGTTTGCTGAGTGCCTTCATCGGCGTTGTACAGGTGATGGTCCCTGAAGCGCTGCACAGCGGTGCGGGTGGCCTGGGCCTGTTGATCCAAGCCAGTCACTTGGATGGGCGTGCCGTGGGGCACCTTCGACAACCCAACCACCTGGCCACGGTCTTGCTGTGGGGCGCTGCAGCGTGGGGCGTGCTGCAGGCCCAGGCCCGTGTGCCCACGGGCGCAGCCTTGGCGGGCTGGTTGATGCTCATGACAGCGCTGGTGTTCACCGGCTCGCGCACCGGCTTGTTGGGCGTCTTGCTGTTGCTGGCTTGGGCTGGATTCGACCGGCGACTGCCCCGAGTCACACGCCTTTTTCTGGCCCTCACACCGCTGATGGCCGCCGCCGTGTGGGTGGCCATGCGCGCCTGGAGTGCGCACAGCGGCGTGGAACTGGGTTCGGCCCAGCACCTCGCCGGCTCGGGCGGCGGTGATGTATCCAGTTCACGGTTCGCCATCTGGCGCAACACCTGGGCCTTGATCGAACAACAACCGGGTACAGGCGTGGGATGGGGCATGTTCAACATCGCCTGGACCCTCACGCCCCTGCCCGACCGGCCGGTGGCCTTGTTCGGCCATGCGCACAACCTGCCCTTGCACCTGATGGCCGAACTGGGTGCGCCGCTCGGCTTGGCCGCCTGCGCGGCACTGCTGGGGCTGTTGGTGCTCGCGGCCCGACGAACCTGGGCAGATCAACACCGAGACACCACAGACGATGCCGCCGCCCGCCGCGGTTCGCTGGTGATGCTGGGCATCGTGGGGTTGCACAGTCTCCTGGAGTACCCGCTGTGGTATGCGTACCTGGGCCTGCCTGCCTTGCTGGCCCTGGCAGTGTGCCTGGGCTGGGACCGCCCCTGGAAGCGGGCCGCGCGGTGGCAGGCCTTGCTGCTGATGGCCGGCGGTGCGGTGGTGCTGGTGGTCTCGGCATGGGCCTTCGCCAACTACCAATCGGTTCGCGCCATCTACGACCCCGCACCCGGCGCAGGCAGTCTGAGCAGCCGCATCGAGCAGGGCCAAGGGCTCACCTGGTTTGCTGATCAGGCGCACTATGCAAAAGCCACCACATTCAAACCCGTGCCCGGGCAGGCCTGGGACGCCTCAACCACGCGAGCCTTCGAACGGGCGCCCCATGTGCTGCTGGACCCTCGACTGATGATGGCCTGGGCCGATGCACTGGCCGCCCGCGATGGTGCCGATGATCGCGACCGGGCGCGGCATTTGGCTGCGCGGCTGCGCGAATTCAATCCACCGGCCGCGCGCGAATGGCTGGCCGCCTGCGATGACCCGCAGACACCTGCACAGCGGCGGTTCGTGTGTGAGGCGCCTCAGAAGGCGTGGAACTGGCGCGACTTCGGGCTTCGGTGATCAGCCGGCGGCAGCAGCCACCCAATGACCGCTCTTGCCGCCCTGCTTCTCAAGCAGGCGCACGCCGGTCATCTCCATGCCGCGGTCGGCGGCCTTGCACATGTCGTAGATGGTCAGCAAACCCACCTGCACGGCGGTGAGTGCTTCCATTTCGACACCGGTGTTGCCCACGGTTTCGGCCGTCACCACACAGCGCACCGCAGGCAGCGCATCCAGCAGTTCAAAGTCCACGGTCACGCGGGTCAGCGGCAGGGGGTGGCACAGCGGAATCAACTCCGGGGTCTTCTTGGCTGCCATGATGGCTGCAATGCGCGCAATGCCGATGACATCGCCCTTCTTCGCATGGCCCTGCCTGATCAAGTCGAAGGTGCTGCGCTGCATGCGGATGAGGCCCTCGGCCACGGCCACGCGATGCGTGTGGGCCTTGGCCCCCACATCCACCATGTGGGCCTGACCCTGCGCGTCGAAGTGGGTCAACGGGGAGGCGGACGATGCGTTGGACTCTGAGGACATGGTGAGGACGGTCAGGAGCGACATGAGCGGGCAACAAACCGGTGAGATGATAGGGCACATGCCCAAGGCCACAGCCCGCCTCCAACATGCACTGCCGCGCAGCGCCGCAGCGCTGGTGTTGGCGCTGGGCTTGCTGCACCCCCCGCTGGGGCTGGCGGCCGGTGAGGGCACCGACACACAGCGCCTGCCCTCCCTGGGCGAACCCGATTCGGGCGACATCACCGAAGGCGCTGAGCGCCGCATCGGCGAATACATCATGCGCCAAGTGCGGCGCGACCCGTTCTACATGGACGACCCGCTGCTGCTGGCCTATTCGCAGGCCGTGTGGAACCCCCTGGTGCGGGTAGCCCGCGCACGCGGTGAGATCGTGCCCGAGACCGAACAGGCCTTTGCCTGGGAAACATTCCTGATCCGCGACAAGTCCATCAACGCCTTCGCCCTGCCCGGCGGCTTCGTGGGCATCCACCTGGGCCTGATTGCGCAGTCGGCCACGGTGGACGAGCTGGCGGCGGTGCTGGCCCACGAACTCACGCATGTGACGCAGCGGCACATCGCGCGCTCCAACAGCAGTGCGCGGCGGCAATCGGCGCTGGGCCTGGCCGGCATGCTGTTGGGCCTGCTAGCCGCTGCGCGCAGCGGCAGCGCTGACCTGGCGCAGGCCACCATCATGGGCTCGCAAGCGGCGATGGCGCAGGGCCAACTGAATTTTTCGCGAGACATGGAGCGCGAAGCCGACCGAATTGGCTTCACCATCATGACCGAGGCGGGCTACTCGGGCGCGGGCGTGGCCGCCATTTTCGAGCGGCTGCAGCGTGCCAACCGGCTCAACGACAGCAACAACTTCCCTTACCTGCGCAGCCACCCACTGACGGTAGAGCGCATCGGCGAAGCGCAGTCGCGGGTGCAACAGGCTCAGGCGCAAGCCCAGGTTCAGGCCCCATCGGCCGGCCTGAGCACGGCCGGTGGGCCGGTCGACCAATCGGTGCGCGTGACTGAACAGCGCTTTGCACAAGACCTGCCTACATCGGAAATGCACCAGTTGATGCGCGCACGCGCACGGGTGCTGATGGAGCCCAATGTACCGGCGCTGCGCCGCTGGCAGACGCTGGCCGCCCAAGGTGGAGAGGTCGAAGACCCTCTGGCCACGCTGTATTCGGCCACGCTGGCCAGTGTGGTGTTGGGCGAGCCACGCGTGGCACAGCGGCACCTGCAGGCGCTCATCAGCCGGCCCCTGAAGCCCTCATCGCGGACGGTGGTGGAACTGTTGTCGGCTGAAGTGGCGGTGGCCGAAGGGCAGGCCCAACGCGCCACGGCGCAGCTCGAGTCGATGGATGCGCGCGACCGCGCGGTGCGCATGGCACGCGCCGAGGCCGCGCTGAAGTGGTGGCAACAGGCGGCGGATGTGCGCGAACGCGCCAAGGCACGCCAGGCTTTGCAACTGCATGCCGATGGGCTGGGCACCTGGGTGATCGACCACCGGCGCGATGCGCTGGCCTGGTCACTGCTGTCGGCGTGCAATCAGGCCCTGGACCAACCGCTGCGCGCCGTGCGCGCCGAAGCCGAAGCACGCTGGGCCTTGGGCGACCTCAACGGTGCACTGGACCGCTTCAAGGCCGGACAGCGCTTGGTGCGCAGCAGCCGCACGCCTGACCATGTGGAGGCCTCGGTGATCGATTCGCGCCTGCGCGATCTGGAACGCGAGCGCCGCCGTGCATTCGCCGAAATCCGCGGCATCCGCGAAGAAGATCTGCCGCCCGTGCTGCCTCCCAATGTGCCGATGTAGGCAGGCCGCGCACATCACTTCATCGACAGCGACATCACATCACAGGCAATGAAAACCCTCGATCGGTTGTGACCACGCGACAAAAAGCGATTGAGACGCGCGCGAACACTGGTTTTCAGAGGGAAAACCTCTTCTCTGCGAGGTGAACTCGCATTACCATTGCCGCCGCAGGGTGCCCGAGAGAAACCGAGCCGCTTTCAAGAACGCTCACCTCCACCCGGCACATCAACAACGACCTTGATGGAGAGATTGAACATGGCAACTGCGAAGAAGGCCGCTCCGGCCAAGAAGGCGGCTCCGGCCAAGAAGGCCGCTCCTGCGAAGAAGGCAGCGGCTCCGGCGAAGAAGGCAGCCCCGGCCAAGAAGGCCGCGGCTCCTGCCAAGAAGCGCACCCCCAACGCCGCCTTCATGAAGGCCATGGCGGTGAGCGACACGCTGGCCGCTGTGATCGGCAAGGGCCCTTACCCCCGCACGGAAGTGACGAAGAAGGTGTGGGAATACATCAAGAAGAACAAGCTGCAGGACGCCGTCAACAAGCGCATGATCAATGCGGACGAGAAGCTCAAGGCCATCTTCAAGAAGGCGCAAGTCTCGATGTTCGAGATGACCAAGCTGATCAACGGCCACCTCAAGTGACCCCGTGTGCGGCCCGCTGAACGGCGGGTCTGCTGCACGAACGAAAAGCCGGCCCTCGGGCCGGCTTTTTCATGGGCGCTGGGTCTCAGCCCAGATGCTGCTGCAGGAAGGCCAGGCTGCGCTCGCGCGCCAGCTGTGCCGCTGCGGCGTCAAACGAACCGCGTTGGTCGCAGTTGAAACCATGGTCGGCAGCGTAGAGGTGCACCTGCACACCGGGCTGCGCGGCCCCGAACGCCTTCACGCTGTCGGTAGGAATCCAATGGTCGCGCTCACCAAAATGGGCCAGCACCGGGCACTGCGGCTGCAGTGCAGCATGGTTGGGAATGCCACCCCCATAGTAGGGAACCGCTGCTGAAAAGCCTGCGACCTTGCAGGCCGACAGCCAACTCAACAGGCCGCCCCAGCAAAAGCCGAGCACCCCCACCTTCCCGCCGTCCGCCACGCGGCGCTGCAGTTCAGCGCGTGCGGCATCGATGTCCAGCAAGGGCGCATCCAGCCCCGCAGCCTGCATCAGGCCGAAGCCACGCTGCATGTCGGCCTCGGTGTAGCCCAACTCGATGCCGCGCTCCTGGCGGTCGAACAGGGCCGGCGCCAGCGCCAGATAGCCCTCAGCGGCCCAGCGATCGGCCACCGAACGGATGTGCGAGTTCACACCGAAGATTTCCTGCACCACCACCACCGCACCCCGCGGCGCAGCGGCCGGTTCGGCCAAGTAGGCCGCAAGGGTGTGTCCATCGGAAGCAGTGAGTTCAAGCATTTGGCCCATGGGTCGAGTCCTTTGGTCGGTTGAAGCAGGGTTGGGTTGCGGGATGTTTCAGTGGCCTTGTCGGTACCGAACTTCTAAGCCGCCTGCGCGGGCGCGGCGGGCAACAGGGTTTTGAGAAATCGTCCCGTATGGCTTTCGGCGCAGGCCGCCACATCCTCGGGCGTGCCGGCCACCAGCACGCGCCCGCCGCCGCTGCCGCCTTCGGGGCCCAGGTCAATCACCCAGTCGGCCGTCTTGATCACATCCAGGTTGTGTTCGATCACGACGATGGTGTTGCCCGCGTCGCGCAACTGCGCCAGCACCTTGAGCAGCAGTTGGATGTCGTGGAAGTGCAGGCCCGTGGTGGGTTCGTCCAGGATGTAGAGGGTGCGGCCGGTGTCGCGCTTGGAGAGTTCCAGCGCCAGCTTCACCCGCTGCGCCTCGCCGCCCGAAAGGGTGGTGGCGCTTTGCCCCAAGGTGATGTAGCCCAAGCCCACATCCAGCAGCGTCTGCAGCTTGCGTGCAATGTTGGGCACCGCGTTGAAGAAGGCGTGCGCGTCCTCCACCGTCATGCCCAGTACCTCGTGGATGTTCTTGCCCTTGTACAGAATCTCCAGGGTCTCGCGGTTGTAGCGCTTGCCGTGGCACACATCGCAGGGCACATACACATCGGGCAGAAAGTGCATCTCCACCTTGATCACGCCATCGCCCTGGCAACTCTCACACCGGCCCCCGCCTTGGGCGGCCGCCACATTGAAGGAGAAGCGCCCAGGGCCGTAGCCGCGTTCGCGTGCGGTGGGCACATCGGCGAACAGTTCGCGGATGGGCGTGAACAGGCCGGTGTAGGTGGCCGGGTTGCTGCGCGGGGTGCGGCCAATGGGGCTTTGGTCCACATTGATGACCTTGTCCAGCGCCTCTGCGCCCTCGATCTCGTCATGCGGTGCGGGCTCGGTGCCCGCATGGTTCAGGCGCTTGGCCATCGCCGCGTACAGGGTATCGTTGATCAGGGTACTTTTGCCCGAGCCCGATACGCCGGTCACGCAAGTCATCACTCCCAGCGGTATCTGCACCGAGACGCCGCCCAGGTTGTGGCCGCGCGCGTTGACGATGCGCAGGTGAGAGGGCCCGGCCAAACCCCAGGCGCCGGCTGCCGGCGCGCGGCGCTGGCGAGGTACCTCGATGCGCAGCACCTGGCCCAGGTAGCGGCCGGTCAGCGAGTTTTCATCGGCGGCCACTTCGGCCGGCGTGCCCTGCGCCATGACGCAGCCGCCGTGCACGCCCGCGCCTGGGCCGATGTCCACCACATGGTCGGCCGCACGGATCATGTCCTCGTCGTGCTCCACCACGATCACGCTGTTGCCCAAGTCACGCAGGTGTTGCAGCGTGGCAATCAATCGTTCATTGTCGCGTTGGTGCAGCCCGATGCTGGGCTCGTCCAGCACATACATCACGCCGGTCAGGCCCGATCCGATCTGGCTGGCCAGACGGATGCGCTGGGCCTCACCGCCGGAGAGCGTGTCGGCGCTGCGATCCAGGCTCAGGTAGTTCAAGCCCACATCGTTCAGGAAACGCAGGCGCGAGCGGATCTCGCGCACCACCTTGTCGGCAATGCCGGCCTTGCTGCCCAACAAATGCAAACCATCGAAGTAGCCCTGGCACTCCTGCAGCGTGGCGCTTTCCACCTCGTAGATGGGCCGCCCGCGCTGGCCGTCGGCATGGCGCAGGAAGACATGCAGGGCCTCGCGGCGCAAGCGGTGGCCGTGGCAGACCGGGCAGGGCTTGGGGGACTGCAGGCGGCCCAGTTCGTCGCGCACCAGTTGTGAATCGGTCTCGCGAAGGCGGCGTTCGAGCGAGGGGATGATGCCCTCGAAGGGATGACGACGCCGCACCGCGCGCGATTTGCCGCGGCCCCCTTCGGCTGCGTATTCAAATTCGATGTCCTCGTCGCCCGAGCCGTGCAGCAGCATGTGCCGGATCTGGGCGGGCAAGGATTCAAAGGGCGCCTCGAGGTCGAACTGGTAATGCGCGGCCACGGATTCGAGCAGCGTGAAGGTGTAGCGGTTGCGGCGGTCCCATCCCTTGATGGCGCCGCTGGCCAGGCTCAGTTCAGGAAAGCCCACCACCCGCTGCGGGTCAAAGGCGGTGACATGGCCCAGGCCGTCGCAGCTGGGGCAGGCGCCCATGGGCGAGTTGAAGGAGAACAGGCGCGGCTCGAGTTCAGGCAGTGAATAGGCGCAAACCGGGCACGCATAGGTGCTGGAAAACCAGTGCTCGCGCCCGGTGTCGATCTCCAGCGCGACCACGCGGCCACTGGCCATGCGCAGAGCGTTCTCGATGCTCTCGGCCAGACGCTGGCGCTGCGCGGTGGCTTCTTCGGCGCGGGTTTTGATTCGGTCCACCACCACATCGATGTCGTGCTTTTCGTAGGCCTCCAGCGTGGGCAGTTCACTGACTTCGAATACCCGCGCGCTGGCCTGCCCCGCACGGATGCGAAAGCGCACATAGCCGCGCGACTGCAGGTCTTCAAGCAGGTCGTTGAAAGTGCCCTTGCGGTCGCGCACCACCGGAGCCAGGATCATCAACTTGGTGCCCTCGGGCAGGCCCAGCACGGCGTCCACCATCTGCGCCACCGGGGTGGCGGCCAGGGGTTCGCTGTGGTCGGGGCAATACGGCGTGCCCGCGCGGGCATACAGCAGGCGCAGGTAGTCGTGGATTTCGGTGATGGTGCCCACGGTGGACCGTGGGTTGTGGCTGGTGGCCTTTTGCTCAATGGCAATGGCCGGGCTCAGCCCTTCAATGACATCCACATCGGGTTTGTCGGTCTGCTGCAAGAACTGCCGCGCATAGGCCGACAGGCTTTCCACATACCGGCGCTGGCCTTCGGCGTAGAGGGTGTCGAAGGCCAGGCTCGATTTGCCCGAACCCGAAAGGCCCGTAATCACCACCAACGCATTCTTCGGGATGTCCAGGTCGATGTTCTTGAGGTTGTGCGTGCGGGCGCCGCGGATGCGAAGGTGGGTGTCGGCGGGCATGCTGGCTCGGTTCTGGGGCAACCGGCCATTATCGGGAATCGGGGGACGGCTGTCCCCTAGCGCTACATCAAGCCCAGCAGATCGGCGCCGTAGGCATCGAGTTTGTGAGCGCCCACTCCACTTACAGTGGACAGTTCCTCAGTGGTCTGCGGGTGTCGTGCCGCCATCTCGGCCAGGGTGCTGTCGTGGAAGATCACATACGGCGGGCGACCCTGGGCTTTGGATTGGGCGGTGCGCCAGGTCTTCAGGCGCTCGAAACGGGCCTGGGCGGCCTCGTCGAATTCGACGATCCAGTCGTGTGCACTGCGCGTGGCACCGGACGCGCCTGCGCCGCTGCGGCGCACAGGCTTGGCGTTGCGCTCGGCCAGCTTGAGTTGCTCCCGGGGCTGCTTCATCGTCAGCGGCACTTCGCCGCGCAGCACGGCACGCGCGCTTTCAGTGAGCAGCAGCGTGGGAAATTCAGTTTCGGTGACCACATGGCCTTGGGCCACGAGTTGGCGCAAGACCGCGCGCCACAGCGCCGGGCTGAGGTGCCGGCCGATGTTGAAGGTGGAGAGCTGGTCGTGCCCGTACTGCCGCACCTTGGGGGAGGCCTTGCCGCACAGCACATCGATCAGGTGCGCCGCACCGAAGGCGCGCGAGCCGTTGTTCGCTCCGTGCTGGGCCATGCGGTAAATGCAGCTCAGGGCCATGCGGGCGGCCTCGGTGCCGTCCCACATCTGGGGCGGCTCCAGGCAGTTGTCGCAATTGCCGCAGGGCTCGCTGTCTTCGCCGAAATAGCCCAACAGCCGCTGGCGGCGGCAATCATGCGCTTCGGCCAGGGTGAGCATGGCTTCGAGCTTGCCGCGAAGTACGCGCTTGAATTCTTCACTGGCCTGCCCGTCTTCGATCAGGCGGCGCTGGCCCACCACATCGGCCAGGCCATAGACCATCCAAGCTTCGGCAGGCTCACCGTCGCGCCCGGCGCGGCCCGTTTCCTGGTAGTAGCCTTCCACGGTGCGCGGCAAATCAAGGTGGGCCACGAAGCGCACATCGGGCTTGTCGATGCCCATGCCAAAGGCAATGGTGGCCACCATCACCAGGCCGCCGTCGCGGGTGTCGTGGTCCACGAAGGCCTGCTGGTGCTGCTGGCGCACCTGGAGATCAAGCCCCGCGTGATAGGGCAGCGCGCGGATGCCGTGGTCGCTCAGCCACACCGCGGTTTCTTCCACCTTCTTGCGGGTGGCGCAATAGACGATACCGGCTTCCTGCTGATGCCCCTGGCGGATGAAGGCCAGCAGCTGCGCACGCGGGTCTTCCTTTTCGACGATGGTGTAGCGGATGTTGGGGCGGTCGAAGCTGCTGATGAAGGCGCGCGCCTCCTGCAGTGCCAGGCGCTCGATGATGTCCGCGCGCGTGAGCGCGTCGGCCGTGGCGGTGAGCGCCAGGCGCGGCACGCCAGGGTAGCGTTCGGCCAACTGGGACAGGCCCAGATAGTCCTCGCGGAAGTCATGGCCCCACTGGCTCACACAATGAGCCTCGTCAATGGCGAAGAGACTCAACAAGCCGCGTTCATGCAGGGAATCGAGCATGGCCATGAAGCGCGGCGTGAGCACGCGCTCGGGTGCGGCATACAACAAGGTGAGTTGACCGCTGCGCCAGCGGCGTTCAATGTCCTGGGCCTCTTCGCTGCTGAGGGTGGAGTTCAGGAAGGCGGCCTGCACGCCCAGTTGTTCCAGGGTGCTGACCTGGTCCTGCATCAAGGCAATCAAGGGGCTGACCACCAGGGTGGCCCCCAGGCCGCGGCGCTGGCGCACCAGCGCGGGCACCTGATAGCACAGGCTTTTACCACCGCCGGTGGGCATCAACACCAAGGCGTTGTGGCCAGCGCAGACGTGGTCGACGATGGCGCCCTGTTGCCCGCGGAACGCACCGTAGCCGAAGACTTCATGCAACACGCCCCGCGGCGTGTGCGACAGATCAGGATGGGGCGGGTTCGGAAGGGCGGACATGCAAACGGCGCGAAAACCGAATGTTACCGGGGAGTGGGCCGGTGCAGGCCCCCTTGGGCTCCCCCTCAGCGGTGAGCCCCCGATCCACACCGCCGAGGGATGGGCGGGCAGCACCCGCTCGGCATAATCCATCTCACCAACCCATCTCGTCCAGCCCCAACAGCAAAGCGGAGCACCCCATGGCCTCGATCAATAAAGTCATTCTCATCGGCAATCTTGGCCGCGACCCCGAAGTGCGCTACACGCCCAGTGGTTCGGCGGTGTGCAATGTCAGCATCGCCACCACCCGCAACTGGAAGAGCAAGGACAGCGGCGAGCGCGTGGAAGAAACCGAATGGCACCGTGTGGTGTTCTATGACCGTCTGGCAGAAATCGCCGGCGAATACCTCAAGAAGGGCCGCCCCGTGTATGTCGAAGGCCGCCTGAAGACCCGCAAGTGGCAAGACAAGGACGGCAAGGACACCTACACCACCGAAATCGTGGCCGAACAGATGCAGATGCTGGGCGGCCGTGAAGGCGGCGGCATGGGCGGTGGCGGCGGCAGCGGTGGTATGGGCGATGAAGAGGGCTACACGCCTGCGCGCCGCGAGGCGCCCGCCGCGCGCCCGGCAGCCGGTGCGGCCAAGCCCGCGCCTGCGTCCAAGGGTTCGCTGGCGGATATGGACGACGACATTCCGTTCTGAGCGTTCACAGGCTGGCAGGCTGGCGCAGCGGGGAATCACAAGGCCATCGCGTGTTGGGTATCCGTCGCACACTGATCAGTAGTGGTCTGGCGTTGGCCCTGCCACTGCACTTCACACCCTCTTGCGCACAAGCCCGGTCCATGCCCCTGCCGCAAGTCGAGATCGGAACGCTCGAGCGTTGGGCTGATCTGCCCTCGCGCCACATCACGCCGCGCCCTGTGGATGTGTGGGTGCCCCCGGGCCTGCAGCCAGGCCAGCCTTACCGGGTGCTGTTCATGCACGACGGGCAGATGCTCTTCGACGCGCGCACCACCTGGAACCGCCAGGCCTGGAATGCCCACCGGGCCGTACATGCGCTGATGCAGTCGGGCAGCTGGTTGCCCACGGTGGTGCTGGGCATCTGGAATCGGGAAGGCCGGCGATACGCCGAATATTTCCCCGAAAAAGCCCTGGCGCTGGCCCCGGCGGCTGCGCGTGAGAGCTACACGCGGGTCGAGGCGCAGGGCCAGCCCGAGGCCGACGCCTACCTGCGCTTCATCGTGGAAGAACTGCTGCCCCGAGTGGAAGCCCGCTGGGGGCCGCGTACGGCAAACACCGGCGTGATGGTGGCCGGCGCCAGCATGGGCGGCCTGATATCCCTGTACGCCTTGTGCGAATACCCGCAGGTGTTCTCCGGTGCGGCTTGCTTGTCCACCCACTGGGTGTCGGTGGCGTCCAGCCGCAGTGAATTCGACAAGCGCAACCAAGACCTGTCCCTGGCCTTCCTGGCCTATCTGAAGCAGCAGCTGCCCCGTGCCGGGCGGCACCGCATCTGGGCCGACCGCGGGGACGATGCACTCGACTCGCTCTATGAGCCCGGGCTGCGCCAATTCGAGGCGCTGCTGCGGGAACGCGGCTACGGCGAACAAGACGGCACGGCCCGCGTGTTCGAAGGCACCGGCCACAACGAGGCCGATTGGTCGCGCCGTTTCGGGCAGGCCCTGGCCTTCATCGGCCGCGCCTGAAGCCTGCTGCCGCAGGCAGCCGTTGCTACCCGCCTTTACCACCCGCCTTTACCACCCGCCTTTACCCTGGCTCTCACCGCCGGCAGTCACCCGCAGAGATCGCCAGCCCCACTCAACGCCGACGTCGGGTGCTGCGAAAGCGCTTGACCCCGCGAGTGGATTCATCCGGCGCAGGAAAGGCCGCCATCACGCGGCGCACCCACCAGGAGGCGCCCCCCAAGAAGCCCACCGTCCACGCCAAAAACATCAGCGCGGAAAGCGACGCGGCGCGGGGGTCGATGCGCTCCGAGATGAACAGCGCCAACACCCCGACCAGGAACACGATCAGCATGGTGCCAAACGCATCCAAGTAAGGCGCAAGCTTGTCCAAGCTCGGCCCCCGGCGCTCGCCAGTGAACCAGTACTCGGCATGCGGCAAGTTCACACCGCCCGAGGGCATGCGGCGCAGCAGCCACATCACACCCGGGCCGGCCACCCAGGGCGTCACCGTCAACACCACCGACACCGCCCACAGCGAGGATCGTTCTCGCGCGAACTCCGGCAGGTCGGCGTATTCGGTCCAGGCCTGGCGCAACAGCACCAAGCCCACCACCCAAGTCACCAGAAACAAGCGGCGCTGGGCATTCATGGGCGTTCAGGTTTCAGCCCGGCGTTGCCCCAACCGACCACGCCGCGCGGCCGTTACACCACCGCACCCGCGTTGGGGTCGTTGGGGTCGTCGTTTTTCGTGGGCGTGCCCTTGATCAGGTCTTCACGCTGCACGCCCAGCCACATGGCGATGCCCGCGGCCACGAAGATCGACGAATAGATGCCAAACAGGATGCCGATGGTCAAGGCCAACGCAAAGTAGAACAGCGTAGGCCCGCCAAAGATAAGCATGGACAGCACCATGATCTGCGTGCTGCCGTGGGTGATGACGGTGCGGCTGATGGTGGAAGTGATGGCGTTGTCGATCACCTGCGAAGTGGTGAGCTTGCGGTACTTGCGAAAGACCTCGCGGATCCGGTCGAAGATCACCACCGATTCATTCACCGAATAGCCCAGCACGGCCAGGATGGCCGCCAGCACCGGCAGCGAAAACTCCCACTGAAAGAAAGCAAAGAAGCCCAGGATGATGATCACATCGTGCAGGTTGGCGATGATGCCGGCCACGCTGAACTTCCACTCGAAGCGCACGGCCAAGTACAGCATGATGCCCGCCACCGTGAACAGCATGGCCCACGCGCCATCGCGTGCCAGCTCAGAGCCCACGGCCGGGCCGATGAATTCGGTGCGACTGAGCCTGAGCGGCTCGGCATCGGCCGCCGACACGGCGACACCGCCCGTGCCCGATGCCGATACCGATGTACCGGTCGGCCCCGCCGCAGCCTGCACACAGGCCATGCGCGACACCTGCTCACCTTGCGGTGTGGTGTAGCTCTTGTTCTGCACGGTGCCGCCTTCGGCGCTGCACAAGGCTTCGAAGGTACGGGCTGACACTTCGCCTTGCTTCATCTCACCGCGCACCGGCAGGCGGATGAGCACATCGCGCGAGGTACCGAACTTCTGCACCTGCACTTCACCAAAGCCCAAGGCTTCCACCGCCTCGCGGGTCTTGTTGATGTCGGCAGGTTGGGCGTACTCCACCTCCATCACCGTGCCGCCGGTGAATTCAATCGACAGATGCAACCCGCGCGTGGCAATGAAGAACACCGCCGCAGCAAAGGTGAGAAAAGAAATGATGTTCAGCACCAGCGCGTGGCGCATGAACGGGATGTCGCGGCTGATTCGGAAGAATTCCATGTCGTATGTTCCTTCCGGGTTCAGACTTTGGGCTGGACCGGCGCATCAGCGCCCGCGGGCACCGCCGCCGGCTTCCACACCTGTCCGATGGACACGCCCTTCAACTTCTTCTGTCGGCCATACCAGAGGTTGACCAAGGCGCGCGAGAACACCACCGCCGAGAACATCGAGGTGAGAATGCCCAGGCAGTGCACCACTGCAAAGCCACGCACCGGCCCCGAGCCGAAGGCCAGCAGGGCCACGCCGGCGATCAGCGTGGTGACGTTCGAGTCCAGGATGGTGGCCCAGGCGCGTTCGTAGCCGGTAAAGATGGCCGACTGCGGCGGCACGCCGTTGCGCAATTCCTCGCGCACCCGTTCGTTGATCAGCACATTGGCGTCGATGGCCATGCCCAGTGTGAGCGCAATGGCCGCAATGCCCGGCAGCGTCAGCGTGGCCTGCAGCATCGACAGCACCGCCACCAGCAGCAGCAAGTTGAAGGCCAGCGCCAGCGTGGAGAACACGCCGAACAGCAGGTAATACACGCACATGAACAGCGCAATGGCGGCAAAGCCATAGATCACACTGTTGAAACCTTTGGCGATGTTTTCGGCGCCCAGGCTCGGGCCGATGGTGCGCTCTTCGATGATCTCCATGGGCGCGGCCAGTGCGCCCGCACGCGTGAGCAGCGCGATGTCGGCAGTTTCCTGCGGTGTGAAGTTGCCGGTGATCTGGAAGGAGTTGCCAAACTCGCCTTGAATGGTGGCCACCGACACCGCTTCACCCTTGCCCTTTTCGTACAGCACGATGGCCATGGGCTTGCCCAGATTTTCGCGGGTGATGTTGCGCATGGCGCGGCCGGCGGCGTCATTCAGATTCACCGACACGGCCGGGCGCTGGTTCTGATCCAGCGTGGCCGAGGCCTTTTCAAGTTGTTCGCCGGTGGCGATCACCTCGCGCTTGAGAGAGACGGTGCGCTGCACGGTTTCACCGGGCGACAGTCGCACCGGCACGGTCTCGCTGCCGGTGCCGCCCTGGTCCACCAGCCGGAATTGCAGGGTGGCCGTGCGGCCGATGATGTCCTTGGCGCGGGCGGTGTCCTGCACGCCGGGCAACTGCACCACCACGCGGTCGGCGCCCTGGCGTTGGATCACCGGTTCGGCCACACCCAGTTCGTTGACCCGTTTGTGCAGGGTTTCGATGTTCTGCTCCAAGGCCTGGCTGCCGATGTCGCCCATGGCCTTGGGGGTGAGCCTTGCCACCAGGCGCGTGCCTTCAGGCACCTTGTCGTCGGTCCAGCTGAAATTGGTCAAGCGGCTGGTCAGCAGGTCGCGGGCCGCATTCACCGAGGTCTCTTCGCTGATCACCACCGACAGGCCATCCCCATCGCGGGTCAGGCCGGTGAAGCGGATGCGCTTTTCACGGAGCGCGCCGCGCACCTCGGATTGGTAGGCGTCGAGTTGCTGCTTCACCGCCGCGCGCATGTCCACCTGCATCAGAAAATGCACACCGCCGCGCAGGTCCAGGCCCAGGTACATGGGCAGCGCCCGCACGGAAGCCAGCCAGGCCGGCGAGCGGCTCAGCAGGTTCAGCGCGACGATGTAGGAAGGATCGGCCGCATCCGGGTTGAGCGCGCGAGCAATCGCATCCTTGGCCTTGATCTGCGTGTCGGTGTCGGCAAAGCGCGCACGCACCGAAGCGCCGTCGAAGGTGACCCGGTCGGTCTTGATGGAGGCATCGTCCAACACCTTCTGCACCCGGTCGACCATGGTGAAGTCGACCTTCATGGTGACCTTGGCGCTGGAGACCTGCACGGCCGGCGCCTCGCCGAAGAAATTCGGCAGCGTGTACAGCACACCGATGACCAGCGCCACCAGGATGAAGGCGTATTTCCAGAGAGGGTAGCGGTTCATGGCGTGCGCCTTGTGGGCGGCCGTAGTTGTGGCTTACTTGATCGAGCCCTTGGGCAGTACTTGGGTCACAGCCTGGCGCTGGACCATCACTTCCACGCCGTTGGACACCTCGATGTGCAGATTGGATTCACCCACCTTGCTGATCTTGCCGTACAGGCCGCCAGCGGTCACCACTTCGTCACCCTTGGCCAGTGCGTCGACCATGGCCTTGTGCTCCTTCTGGCGCTTCATCTGCGGGCGGATCATGATGAAGTACAGCACGACGAACATCAGCACCAGTGGCAGCAGGCTCATCAGGCTGCTCTCGATGCCGCCTTGGGTGGCGGCGGGTGCGGTTTGGGCATAGGCCGTGGAAATGAACATGTCGATCCTTTGGACGCAAGCAAACCCTTGAGTTTAACTGGCGACCGGCAAGGGCATGATGGCCGTGCGGCGTTCGGGTTTTCACACCATGGCAGGATGACCCCCATGAGCCAAGCCCCCCCGGACAGCCCGGGCCACCCATCCGCCCATACGATGTCCTCACTGCCCGAGGGTTACCGCGCCCTGGTGGTGGGTGCCGGCGGCGGCCTGGGCGCGGCGTTCTGCGACCGGCTGCGCGCCGACCCCCGGTGCGAGCAGGTGCTGGGCCTGGGGCGCCACAGCAACCCACCGCTTGAATTGATGGACAGCGCCAGCGTGCAGGCCGCAGCGCTGCAGGCGGCCGGACAGGCGCCTTGGCACCTGTTGGTGGTGGCCAGCGGCATCCTGCACGGCCCGGGCCTGCGGCCCGAAAAGCGCCTGGCCGACCTGAACGCCGATGCGTTTCATCGGGTGCTGGCCATCAACACCGTAGGCCCGGCACTGGTGCTGCGGCACTTCGCCCCACTGATGGACCGGCAGCGCAGCCTGGTGGGGCTGCTGTCGGCCAAGGTGGGCAGCATCGGCGACAACCGCCTGGGTGGCTGGTACGCCTACCGGGCCTCCAAGGCCGCGCTGAACATGGTGGTGAAAACTGCCGCTATCGAAATGGCCCGCACACACAAGGGCCTGGTCATGGCGGCGCTGCACCCGGGCACGGTGCGCACGGGGCTGTCTGATCCGTTCAACGGCCAGACCTTGGGCCGCGACCCTCAGGAAGCGGCCACGCAACTGTTGGCGGTGCTCGATGGACTGAAAGCCGAGGACAGCGGCTGCTTTCGCGCCTACGACGACAGCGAACTGCCCTGGTGAGAAAGTTCTACAAGGGCCTGGGCGGCTGAGCGAACACTTCCAAGGGGTCCAAACAGGCCAATAGCGGACGCGGCGCGTCATCCACACGCTGCATCAGGAAGCGCCGGATGCGCC
This sequence comes from Azohydromonas lata NBRC 102462, assembly GCA_945878385.1. Classification (GTDB taxonomy): domain Bacteria; phylum Pseudomonadota; class Gammaproteobacteria; order Burkholderiales; family Burkholderiaceae_C; genus RFTU01. The sequence goes on from CAMCTE010000024.1 coordinate 20,362, forward strand.
AAGCAGGGTCCCACGGCCGCGTGGTGCCGCTCCACACGCCCTCGGGCACCACCTGAGCACCATGGGCACCCTGCCGCACCAGCACCACCACGGCTTCAAGCGCGTCAAACTGCGCCTGCAGGGCAAACCATGTGGGCGCGGCAGCTCCCGTGGACTTCAGCTCACCGGGACCGTCCTGCATGGGGGAAGCGTCTTGCACGGTCCATTCATCCACCCGCAGCACGCGGGCCGAACGGGAATCGGGCGGGCTGAATTCACGCAGGGCCTCGATGGCGTCCGCCAGATGGGGCGTCGGTGTCACGCCCTGCGCCGGGTACCGCCTCACCGCGGAG